>JBKQWF010000260.1:0-5029 GCA_052139695.1 Limisphaerales bacterium | reverse complement strand
ACTCGGGTATCAAAGTCTCGAAGGAAGCTATGCAAGCTGTGCGCCTGACCCCGAACGCATTTCATGGCGAGTGGAACTACACAATATCGCATTAACTGTGACAGTTATTTTTGCGCGGCTCCTAACCCTCGGCCTTTTGCTGTGGCGATGAACGCGCTGCGCTGGAAATAGACCTGTCAGGTATTGAGAATGTTTCCGCCGCGATGACAGCAGATCGAGCACCTCCACAAAACAAAGAGGCGGTTATGATGTCCTTGCCTGCTTATACCGACGGCGCCCTGCAGGCCGTGGACAACGCCGTTTTCATCAATCCGCCTCCAGCAAGTATGTTCGGCAAGAAGATTTGAATTATCACCTGCGACGCGTGGCGGTCTTCGAAAATGGCAACGCGATCTTCCTGGCCAAGTCGCCGCCTCCTTGGCTGGTTCCTTTGCTCCAACAGGGTGGTAAGATCGGGCTGCACAAATCCCTTTCTCTGCCTCAACGCCGCTGGCGTGATCTCTCCGTCTTAAGCTGCCAGATCCAAGCCCCTCCCCGCGAACCGCCTCACGAACCGATCCATGCCTGCCTGAGGAGGGTTTAAGACTCCCCTGCTAAAACAAACGGGCCTACGCCGCCGGTGTTGCCGAGCGGCCAGCGATGCGGCATGGGTGATTCGCGTTGGTTTGTGTTCTATACTCAGCCGCGTTGCCCAACCTGTCCTTGACAGCATTTGCCAATAGATTACCATAAGCGCATGGGTTACACCCGAACTGACTACTTCGAGAACATCATCCAGCGGCACATCCGCGCCGGCCGCGCTTCCAACAAAAGCGAGGTCATTCATCAGGCGCTGGCGTTGCTGGACGCTGTCGCCCAAGGCAATGGCCCCGAAGGGGCGACTTTCCGCAACGCGGATGAGCTGGAAGCCTTATTGTTGCAGGCTGGTCCCGCCACCCCCATGACCGCCAAACGCAAAGCGCGCATCTACGGAACTTTGAAGCGATGAACTGGCAGGCCTCGCCGGAAACGGATGAAGACCTGATTGCGGCGCGCGACTTTATCGCCGCGGACAATGAAGCGGCGGCGCGTGATTTTCTGGATGCCGCTTTTGAGGCTTTCGACCGGTTGGCGCGCTTCCCCGAGATGGGGCAGCGGGCGCGTTTCAAACATCGGGCCTTGAAAAGGGTGCGTTTCTTTGTCCTCGCACCGCCATTTAGCCGCTGGTTGATTTTCTACCAACCGGCTGGCCAGGGCGTGGAGATCAAGCGCGTCCTCTGCGGCAACGTCAACTGGCGCCAGGAGCCAGGACGATTCTTTTAGGACGGCCTCACCTCCCTCCTGAAATTGGAATTTCGGGGAACATCCCGCAGCCCTAATCGGGGAACTCGCGTGCAATGGCGCCAATCTGTTGTCTCGCAGATCGAAATACTTCCACCCGTCCGATCCGCGCGCTCCTTCCAATTTCGCCGCAGATCGGCCCCATTCCGTGGCGGACGGTCCGTCGAATTCCAGAAAATGGCCGGCGTGATCTTCCAGCAAAAACTGGAATGCGGCCTCCACGGCGGCTTTGCGCTTCCCATCCGGCAGACGTTCTATGCCATGACGAATCTCAGCCAGCGTCATGGCGGACAGGACACATTGTCCCCGCCGGGCTCGGAGCCATGCGAGGCAATTGGAATCCGGGATTGGCTTCGAGGTTTCCGCGACGACATTGGTGTCGAGAAGGTAAGTCATGTGCGAGGGGGGCAAAAGTGCTGCCGTTCCGCGATGTCCAGGCCTTTGAGCCGCCAGAGATGATCGACCAAATCCATTTTGGGCGCGCTCTTGACGAGTCGGAAGACGATGGCGCCACTTGTGAATCACCATTGTCCAGTCGAATATTATTAGACTTGACTGTAAAAACGACTGGGGCGACCTTCTTGGGCAAAAGAATTATCCGAAAGGACGGCCAACTTTGTCCACTATGGGGTTGAAAAAGCCTCGGCGCGCCGGTGAGGGCAGCGGCAGCCCGAATGGTACGCACAGGCTGAGGTCGGAGCATACTGGAAACGGATTGGATTCTTACACCCGGCCCGTCGACCGCCGGAGAGGAAACGCCCCCCTGAAGGACAATCCCCTGGTTTCAAACCATGAGCCAGCTCAGGCGATCGGCTGGCGGGAGCGCCGGAAAGGAACCCTTCTTTGGCTGTGAGGCCAGGAAATCAAGCGAAGAGGCGCGCAGGCCGTCGGCCCATGAAACGTAGTCCGCAGGCATGTTGGCCAGAGCCTGTTCCCGCAGCAAGCCGAAGGATCTGGGGCTGGCGGCTGCGTTTTCTGTTTGGTTTGTTCTTCATAAGTCGTAGCAGGGGCTTGTCTATCGATCACGTTCATAATGCTGATTCTGTTTGGTCCGCGTTGAGATGGCGTTGTTTTGCGGAGCACTTTGCCCATTACGGGCTGACGGAGGGAATGTTTCTGGAAAGGAAGTAGCGGCGTGGGCGCCCGAGCAGAAGAGGATTTCGGTCGACGGCCGCGGCAGGCGCCGCCAAGACAGGGGTCCACCTCAATGTGACCAGCGCTAGCCCCCCGTAGCGGCGTGGGCCACTCCCCTTTGTGGGGGCGGACTGGAGGATTGGCCGATTGATTTTAGACGACGGGAAACCGGCGGCGAGGCCACCATAGGTTTGGGGGAAGGTGGATCGCCGTGGAGCGGGCGCGGACGCCATCGGCGAAATTGAGAGTGATAACGACGCCTGGATCGCGAATCTTCAGGCCACGAGTTTTTCGCCTCTTCCCTCTGGCGCCGGCGGGGCGAATTCGAGCCTTAACTGCAAGCCCGGAAGGTGAGCGCTGCTTCCGATCGTTGGGATGCAAGCACGGTCCGGCATGCCGGTAACACCCTGGTCGGCAGCCCGTTCCGCATTGGCGCAATATCGAACCAAATGGTCGCTTTTGCTGAGCAGCTTTGGGTTGACAGAACCCTCGTAACGCTCTTCCACGAGCGACCAAGGCTCCAAGAAGTCGAAACGCAGTTCGTTGACCAAAACAGCATTCGCGGCCCCGCGCTCTTCCAATGAATAAAGAATGGTCAGCATCAAATGGCAGAGCGGCCGGTCCAGGGAAAAGTGCCGGCGGAGTTTGCGGGTCCCGCACATCAGGACCATTCTGGACATGGTCAGCAAATCGAATTCGGTTTTAGCGCACTTTCCCTTTTTGAAAAGCGAGGAAGCCCCTGATTTTCCAAGGGCTTTCCTTCATTTTCTCATTTCGGCTTCATGGCTACGATTGCTTGCCGGCCATCAGATTTAAAATCAGTTGCTGTTGGTTGTCCGGGCTGGAGCGAAGATCGAACTCAACTCCCTGGGCTTTGACTCGCTCACTGCGAATGCCTTTGAGCCGCTCGATCACATTGTCGAAGGTCCACTGCCTGTGTTTGCCTTCCCCGTCTTGGTCGAATAATGGTTTGAGCCGTTGCCGCGCATGCCACTGGACGTAGTAAGCCAGCAGGCAAATAAAGACCTGGGCGCGGATGCGTTCGTCTTTCTTGTGGTAAATCGGGCGCATCTCCAGTTGGACGGTCTTCAGGTTTCGAAACGCCTGCTCCACAAAACTCAATTTCTTATACGAGGCGACCACTTCGTTCTTGGCCATGAGTTCGGCGGGCACATCGCTGACCACCGCATAGCAGCCGTCAAATCGCTCTTCGGCCGCAATCTCCTCCTCTTTGAAATGCCACTGCAATTTGCCTTCCTGGACTGGCCAGTTGACAAACTTGCCCATCTTGTAACGCTGCAAAACTCGGCCCACACGGGAACCGATCTTTTCAGGCTTGGCTTTCCTTTTCGAGGCAGAGGTCTTCTCCAACTGCTGCCGCGTTGCTTCCAATAACGCCTTTCGGGTCTGAGTCTCGCGTCGCGCTGTTTGGGGATTGCGGCACAAGCAATAGCGCCGCTTGGGGTTGTCGGGATCAATGACCTCAGCGATGGACTTCTCATCGAAGAGCTCGCGCGTAATCACTTTGCGTTCCAGCAACTCGACGGTTTGGCGATGAGTCAAGGCGCTGATGGTTTGCAATCCCTCCATGCCCTCCAGCTGCCGGGTGCTCGATTGGGTGATCATCCCTCGATCTCCCACAAAGATGAGTTGACCGACGCCATACTCCTTCTGAATCTGCTGCACTTTGGCCGCGACGGTCGTGTCGTCTTTGGTGTGGCCGGCCCATACTTCCACCCCCACCGGGCAGCCTTGCTCATTGCAGAGCAGGGCAATGACGATCTGCTCATGGCCCCGTTTGCCGTCGCGGTTGTAACCAAATTCCACCAACTCATTGTCGGGATGCTCTCCCTCCAAATAACTGCTGGTGATGTCGTAGAGGACCAGATGCCCGTCGCGCAAATGCTTTTGCGCCAGCGTGCGCTGGATGGCCGGCTGACGCTCCAAAAGCCGATCCATCACTTCATAACAATGTTTGTCCACGTCTACCTTTCCCTCCACGCCGCATAACTCCCAGAGCACAGTGTTGGGTCCCTGCTGGGAAAGGGCCAATTTGCTGCCGGCATAGACGATGCGCCCGACGATCATCGCCAGGGCGGCGGCGACCCAAGGTTCGCTGCGGGAATAAAGAACCTGCGGCAAGCTCAGCTCTTTGGCCAACTGCAGGAAAGCATGGCTGGCGCCGTATTCGCGCGAAGAGAGAATCGCAAAAGCATCGGGGGAAGTTTGCGCGACGACTTGGCCGCGGAAAGCGGCTTGGATGAGTTTAAGTTTGTCCAGCGGCAGGCCGGAGATGCGGCCGTGATTGGTATGTTTGACTTTGCCGTTGGTCCGGAAGGAAGAACGGATAATGCCGTAATGATTGGAACGGTGAGCTTGGATTTCCAGATGGAGATTGGCAGGGATAGGCATGGCCAGCGCTTTCGCATGGCCACATTGAATCGACGATCATCAGCCGGGTCAAGCTCTAAATCGCATAATGTATGGCTACATTTGAAATAACGAATTCTTCATTTTACTCAATAATGACGGGCCTAATCTGAATTTTTTAGCGATTTTTCGAAGGGAAAATGCG
>JBKQWF010000259.1:0-12260 GCA_052139695.1 Limisphaerales bacterium | reverse complement strand
CGACGGCGACGGAAAGTCGGTAAGCTCGAGCGGCCGGATCGACAAGGCGGCGTTCAACCTCGGCGTGGATGGGCTGAAGTCGCGGGAGCAGACAACAATAACTATAAATGACAGCAGACCGGAAGAGTCCATCTTAAATTACGCGCTTCGTGGTCTAAAGAATGGGGTCCGCCTCAAACTGCGACGTTCTCCTTGTCGGCAGTTCCTCGTCCAATACAAGCGCGATAAAGTTCGTTGTTAAATAATTGCTCATAAACCACCCGTAAAGCATGCAGATCCTTAATCGGCCCTCCAGCAAGGCGACGAGCAACTCCAACCATCACCGAATCGAAAACAGCCGCATTCAAACTGCCTTCCGGTTTAAAAGCATTGTCACCAAGCGTTTGAAACACAATGGCGATCGTTTCTTTAAACTTGCCTTCGCATTCTGATAAAAAGTCTTTGGTAGGATTTCTATTGTTGAGTGCAAATTGGTTTAGGAATTCTGAAAGCGGTCGTTGATATTTTGCAGCGGTGTAATAGAATGCCAGAAATCGCAACACTAATTCGCTGTCTTTTAGCCGTGGACTTGGCTTTCCATAGATAGACCGCCAGTTTGAATCTAAATTGAGTGCGTCAATAAGATCCATCAAATTCCCGTGGTAAACAGCCTCTCTAATTTCTTGAGGTTTAAGTTTCTGACCCCCAGTATTCAGACGCTCAAATACATGATAAATGCTTGTGTCATCTGGAGTTGGTGACTCTTGTTTCACCACCGTAGCATGTAAAATATAATCATCCAACTGGATTCGATCCGGATCGGAAAGACTTTTGTATGTCAGCCCCTCGAAGCGCTTTGCAACTTTGGACAATTTGAAGGCTCTTTGGCTGTGGTCTGTGTCTCTTGGATTGAACACCCCATCACAAAAGAATTGCAAAGTTTTAAGACGTTGCTGTCCGTCGATGACTAATAATTTATTTGTGTCTGCTTCGCGCGCCAGAAAGACACCTGGTACTGGAAGGCCTAATAATATGGATTCGATAAATCTTGATGCCTCTGGCAGTTTCCAAACGTAGCCACGCTGAAAGCTTGGAATAAAAATATCGCCTTTTCCCAGGCGTTTAACCAAACCAGCAACATCAAAATCAGCTCCAAAACTCGTTATTTCATATCGGGTTGGCGTAACCGTGTCATCGTCGACGCTCTCATCCACAACTTTCTTTTCATCTTCAACTTCAGCTTGGATTTCTTGCTGATCCTCAATTTCAATATTTTCGCTCATAATTTTGGTCGATAGTCGAGTCAAACCGCAACGCTGGTAGTATAGACCTTTCTATCATTCAAATGCAATTCGGCTTTGATTGAAATGCTTTGAAATGCTCGTTCGAAAAACCGGTAAAGGGTAAAGGCTTGGTAAAGGCTGCTCATGATTTCTTCCGCAAGCGATTCAATTCTGACAGTGATGGCTTCTGGCCTCATTAAAAAGATTCAACCTGTTCAACGGCGAGAGGAAGCTCTACCAACTACGGCAATGATCGCGGGAACTGGCGGGCCAGGATTTTTTCGGCGGTGGCTTCGCAGAAATCACCCGGTATGTTCTGGCCGCTGCTGAGGAAACGGATGGCGTGGCCTGCGCCCAGGGTGAGGTTCCAGATTTTTCCCCAGTTCGGTTCTTCGTCCAAATGGGTGATGATCAGGTCGTCGATGGGCAACGCGGAGAAGGCGCGCACCTGGCTGAGCAGCACAGAAATGTCGTAGGCCCCATTGAGGGCGAGGTGCAGGCGGGCGCCGCCGTATTGCGGCAGTTGAGTGGATAATTCCTGGATGGCCGCGGGGCTGCGCCAATCCACTCCCGGCAAATCGATAAACGCGATGTCCTCGGAAATGGCGCGGACATCGCTGGTCCAGGAACGCTCGCTGGGAACGCCCAGAACTTCGCAATAAACCTCCAGCGATTCGGCGGTGTTGGCGGTCACGCCGTCCAAGCGCCAGACGCGGGCCATGCGGCCTTCCACCAAGGCCATCTGGGTCAGCCACTTGCAGAGGGCAACGGTTTTGCCCACCCCCGATGGTCCGATGAGGATATGCATCGAATGCGGTTCGCAGGGAAGCGTCGGCCGCCAGCAGCGGGCGAGCTGAGCCCGGGCCAGGGCGATTTCTCCCGGCAAGGCGGGCGGCGGGTCCTCTCCATGCTGGGACTTCAAAGTGTCAATAATCTGTTTCGCGTAAAGGGGCAGCAAGCCCGTCCGTTGCAGAAGCGGCCCAACGCGCCAGCCGCTATTGCTGAGATCGACGTGCTGTTTGATTTCGTCCAGTTCCTGGCGGAAATTCGCCAGCGCTTCAGAGATCGCGGCGGCGGGAGCGGGCGCAGGCGCGGGAGGTGGTGGCGGAGGCGGTGGTGGTTCCGGCCGACAAGCCATGACTTCAATCATCGGCTTTTGCCACAGGCGCGCCAGGCCCGAAGCTTTGACGGGCCGCACTTGCAGGACAACGGCGTCTGCTCCAAGCCGGGCCCGGATTTGGGCGACCGCTTCTTCAGCCGAGGAGGCGAGAAAAGGAATGGGTTCGGTAGCTGCGCCGCTCATGTCATTCCAGGCAAGGGATGATGGCGGCGCTTTGGACTTCGACACGCGGCGGAACTTCCGCGTAGGAAAGAACGGTTAGCTCGGAGAAAGTCGTTTCAAAAAAACGGCGGAAGGCCAGGCGGATGGGGGGCGAACACAAAACGACCGGCGGCTGTCCGGCGCTGAGGAGTTGCTGCACGCGCGGCGACAAAGTCTCCACGACGTGGCGGGCCAGCTTCGGTTCCATCATCATGGTGATTTCACTGGCGGTTTGGCGCAAGCCCTGCGCCATCTGCTGTTCCAAACGCGGGTCGAGCGTGATCGCCTGCACGGCGCCCTTTTCCGTTTGATACGGCTTGACAATCTGCGCTCCCAAAGCGCGCCGGGCGTGTTCGGAAAGCTCGTCCGGATTCTTCGTCACATTGGTGTAGTCGCTGACTCGTTCGAGGATGCCCGCGAGATTGCGGATGGAAATTCCCTCCGCTAAAAGATTCTGCAAAATGCGTTGCACCTGGCCGACGTTTAATTGCGCCGGGATCAGCTCCGTTACAACCGTAGGATTGGTCTGTTTGAGATTATCCAGGAGATTTTGCACGTCCTGCCGGCTGAGGATTTCGTGACTGTTGCGCTTAACGGTCTCGGACAGATGGGTCACCAAAACGGAGGAGGCATCGACCACCGTATAGCCGCTCACTTCCGCGTTTTTCCGTTCCGCATCGGCAATCCAAGTGGCCGGGAGCTTGAAAACCGGCTCAACCGTCGGCATTCCCTTGAGAACGACCTTGCTATTGGAAGCGTTCATCGCCAGCCAATGACCCGGCATTAATTCTCCTTGCACGATGGCGTTGCCTTTCAAGAGAAAGCGATACTGGTTCGCCTCCAACTGCAAATTGTCGCGCAGGCGGATCGGTGGAATGATCACGCCCATTTCCTGGGCAAAGGTCTTGCGCACGCCGGTGACACGTTCGAGCAAATCGCCGCCCTTGCGCGCATCCGCCAGGTTGATAAGGCCGTAACCCAATTCGATTTGAAGCGCGTCCAGGGCGAGGAGGGTTTCCAATTTCTCCGGATTGGCGGCTGTCGTGCCTTTGCCGGATGGCGCTCCGGCTGTTTCTGAGCCGAGGGGGGTCCCAGCGTGGCCGGCCGATTCGCGCCCGGTCAAATTGAAAGCCAAAAAGCCGGTGCAGGAGGCCAAAAACATGAACGGAAACATAGGCAACCCAGGCACCAATCCAAAGACCACGAGCATGGCGGTCAGGATCGCCATGACCTTTGGGTAGGAGAGCAATTGCTTGGTCAGCTCATTGCCCAATTCTTCCTTGGCCGCGGCGCGGGTCACAAGAATACCGGCGGCAGTCGAAGTGATCAGGGCGGGGATCTGGGAGACCAAACCGTCGCCAATGGATAGCAGGGTGAACCGTTGCAGCGCTTCGCCGACCGTCATTCCCTTTTGCGCGATACCAATGGCAAAACCACCTAAAATGTTGATGAGAGTGATTAAAATGGCGGCGACCGCATCGCCGCGCACGAATTTGCTGGCGCCGTCCATCGCGCCATAGAAGTCCGCTTCTTGCTCGACCTTGCGGCGGCGGGTGCGCGCCTCAGCCTCGTTGATCATGCCGGCGTTGAGTTCCGCGTCGATGGCCATTTGTTTGCCAGGCATGGCGTCCAACGTGAACCGCGCCGCCACTTCGGCAATGCGCCCGGCGCCCTTGGTAATGACGATGAAATTGATCAGGACGAGAATGAGAAAGATGACCAAGCCGACGACGTAATTGCCATGCACCACGAAGTTGCCGAAGGTTTCGATGATATGCCCGGCATAGCCGTCGAGCAGGATCAAGCGCGTGGAAGCAATGTTGAGCGATAGCCGGAAGAGCGTCACGAACAGCAGCAAAGTGGGGAACCCGGTGAAATCCGCCGGATCTTTAACGTATAAGATCGACAGTAGAATGAGCAGCGACAACGCGATGCTGGTCGCGAGAAAGGCGTCGAGCAGAAACGGATAGATGGGCAGAATCATGACCAACACGGTCACGAAGAGGCCGCCGACGAGCAGGACGTCGCCGTTCTTGAACAGCCGTCCTAAATTGGTCTTCTTTTTCGGAATCTGTGCCATCTTCTTGCCTGACAATTACATGCTTTGTTCCCGATAATAGCGATAGGCGTTGACGCGATAAACCCAAGCCAGGATTTCGGCCACCGCCGCGTACAGTTGAGCAGGAATCTCGCCACCCACCCGGCCATATTTGAACATGAGCTGTGCCAGAGGCTTATTTTCGACGATGGGGATCTGATGCTGTCGGGCAATTTCGCGAATCTGCAGCGCATTCAGGCGAATGCCTTTGGCCACAATTCGGGGCGCCTTCATCGTTTTCCGATCGTATTGGAGAGCGATGGCGATGCGGGTTGGATTTGTTACAACTACGTCCGCCTTAGGGACTTGCGCCAGCATTTTGCGTTTGCTGATGGAGAGACGGCGGCGGCGCTGCTGGCCTTTGACTTGCGGGTTGCCTTCGGTATTGTTTGTTTCATCCTTTAACTCCTCCTTGGTCATCATGAGGTCCTTATTGGATTGGTAGATTTTGTAAGCGTAATCGGCGGCCGCGATCACGGTCAGCGCCAGGCCAACCTGCAAGACCAGCCGAAAGGAAGAATCTGCCATAAACGCGGCAATCCCTGCCACATCGACTCTCGTATGAAAGATTGGGTCGTTTAAAATGCTCTTGATCACCCCGTAACAAAGCGAAATGACCACCGAGAGCTTGACCATGCCTAAGCCGGTGGAAACAGAAGAACGCATGGAAAACATCCGCTGCAAACCTTGCACCGGGTTGAGCCTCTCCCAATTCATGGCCAAGGCCTCCGAGGCCGTGCGGAAGCGGCTTTGGATGGCTCCCGCCAGCAGGCCGCCGGTCATGGTCCCGGCCACCACTGGCCAAACGCAATGTCCGATCGTCAAAACGAAGTTGGCCGCGCAACCTTGCATCGATTTCACCGAAACCTCCGTTTCGTGCAAGTGGCTCAACGCGGTCCCAAGCGTCTCCCCCATGATGTGCCACGATTCCCGTCCGCTGAATACCAACGCCAGCATGCCACCTCCCAAGACAAACACCGTCTGCACCTCGGGACTGCGAGCGATTTGCCCTTTCTTAATCGCATCTTCCAGCCGCTTTGCTGTCGGTTTCTCTGTCTTCTCGCCGCCTTCGCTCATGGTTCTCCCCGCTTCAATGCAGCAATTTGCAGACCCGCAGCATGTCCTCGGGCAAATGGTGGAGGTAATTCATGATATGCTCGGCCATTAAATCCAGGCCCATCCCGAAGACGCTTAATCCCACCAGCGGGCGCACCGCAAAACTCTCGGTAAAGACGTTCATCTGCGGCACCGCCCTGCCCAGGACAGAGAAAACCAGCGAAATAATGAAGGCGACGGCCAGGAGCGGGGCCGCCAATTCCAACGCGACGACAAAAATGCCGCCAGTCTGTCCCATGAGATCATTGATAAAGGCCTGGGAAATGTGGGCTCCTCCAATCGGCAAATAGGTGTAGGTTTTTTGAAACGCAATCAACATCCAGTGGTGCATGTCCAAAGTCAGCCAAAGCATGGCGGCGAAATAATAGAGAATCGAGGCGGGCATGCTTAACGGCGCTTCTGAGAGCGGATTCAAACCAGGGGGAATGGAGAGGCCGATTTCGGTGCTGATCAAGCCGCCGGCAATTTCCAGCATAAAAAAAACCATCCGGCTGACAAACCCGATGGTCAACCCGATGCCGATTTCCGCCGCCATCATTCCCACCAACCCCCACAGATCGGTTGGCTGGATGGCGTTGGAAGGCATGGCCGAGCCAACCATCATCGCCAAAAGGCCTCCCACGGCCAGGCGCAGTTGGACGGGAAAATTATGCGCGGAAAAAACCGGGAACACCGCCAGTATTGAACTGGCCCGCAAAAAAACCATCAACCAGTTGGTCAGGTCGATCATGATAGCTCATTGCGTCATCTGTGGCATTTTCTCGATCATGGCTGACGCAAATTCCACCAGGGAGCGCAGCATCCAGGGCAGCAGCACGATAATCAAACTGACAATGGCCAGTGCCTTGGGCACAAAGGTCAGGGTTTGCTCCTGGATCGAAGTGACCGATTGAAAAAGGCTGATCGCCAAGCCAATCGCCATGGCCGTGACAAGGATGGGCGTGGCCAGCATCACGGCTTCCAGAATTAATGTTTTAAGCAGATCAGCAGCAACGGCAGCATTCATAGATTTAAGTGGCAAAACTCTTGATGATGGAACTGATAACCAAATGCCAGCCATCCACCAGGACGAAGAGCAGGATCTTTAACGGCAGTGAAATCGTCATCGGTGGCATCATCATCATCCCCATGCTCATCAGCACCGTCGCCACAATCAGGTCAATCAAAATAAACGGCAGGAAAAGCAGGAAGCCCATTTGAAAGGCCGTGCGGAGCTCGCTAATGATGAAACCCGGTATCACCACCTTGAGCGGCAGTTGATCCGCGGTCGTGGGGCCGAGCCGCGCCAGCACCGCGAAAAGCTCCACGTCCTTGGGACGCGCCTGTTTTAACATGAAGGTCCGCAAGGGTCCCGCCGCCCGGTCCAGCGCCTCCTGGCTGCTGATCTTTTTGGCTCGATAGGGTTCCAGCGCCTGATGGTCGATCTGCTCCCAGACAGGCGCCATGATGAAGAACGTCAAAAATAGAGAAAGGCCAACCAAAATCTGGTTGGACGGCGACCCCTGGAGTCCGATGGCCGTGCGGATGAAGGACAAGACAATGACAATCCGCGTAAAACAGGTCATCAGCAGAATGATCGAGGGCGCCAGGGTGAGCAGGGTCATGATCCCCAGCACCTTGATAGCGTTATCGACATCCACCGGCTGGCTGACGCCGTTAAGGCCGATGTTCAAACTGAGGGAATCGTTATTGGTTTGGGCGTGGGCGCCGGCAATTCCTCCCAAGAGTAACAAGAGCGCAATGAACCACGGAGCCATTAACGTCAGCCGCGCACGGCCTCGAAGTTGAAGATGGGCCGCCTTCATCATTTGCGGGCCAGGACTTGTTGGAAAGCTTCGGCGAAACTCAATTTCGCAGCGGCTTGAGACGGCGCTTCGTCCGCCGCGGGCAAATGGCTTAACAACGTTAAGCCATTGGCGGAAGCGCCGATTAACATCCGCTGCTGTTCGTAACCGACAACATAGATGGCCTGGCGTGGTCCAAGAGATTTAAATTCCAGCACGCTGAGCTTCGCGACCGCGCCTTGCCGCATCGCCAGGCGCTGCCAATTCCTGTAAAGCCACACGCCCGCCAGGAAAAGAGCGATCACCAAAGCCATCGCTCCAACCACTCGCAGCAGCGAAGCTCCCATGTCTGGCAGACCACTGCCTATGGCGGCGGCGTTGTTCATGGGACTGATCCAAAAAGCTCCGTGATTTTGATCCCGTAGCAGTCATTCACGACGACAACCTCACCGCGCGCGATTTGCTTCTGGTTGGCGTAAAGGTTGACCGGATGCTGCGCCGCCTGGTCCAGTTTGACGACGGACCCGGGCGCCAATTGCAGGACGTCGCGCAAGGGCATTTGGCAGGAGCCTAATTCAATCGTCAATTTGACTCGCACATCCAAAAGTAATTCCAGGTTGATCGCCGAATTGGGTTTTGCGTCCATAAAATCAAGGTTTGACTGCCTGAGTGATTTCCACCGCCCAACTTCCCCCCATCGTTCCCAAGCGGCCGTTAAATTTTGTCTGCTCGCCCAGCCGCAAGCAAATCTGCCGGCTCAAATGCGAGCCGATTTGCAGAACATCTCCCACCTGCAAATGCAGCATCTCACGAGCAGAAAGCTCCACCCCTTGCCACTCGGCAGTGACGTCCAGAGCGACCTCATCCAGGCCGCGGTTCCATTGGGGGGCGGCTTCTGTCGCCGCGGTCCTCGGCTCTGCCGCCGGTTCGTTTTCGGGGCAAAGCTGCCGCAGCAACGCTTCCAGGGAAAGATACGGGAATGCCAGTTGTATCCGGCCGGCGCATTGCTCCAAGCGGGCCTCGATCACAAGAGTCAGCATGCTCGCCTGGGCCGGGGCAGTTTGCAAAAAACGCCCATCCGTTTCGCAGCCCAAAATGGTGGGTTTGACCGGGCGGATGGCCGCCCAATTGTCGCACCACTCCTCTAAAAAAATCTGGACGATCTGGTCGAGCAAAGCCCGCTCGATTTCGCTCAAGACGCGCTCCGAGTCGTCCACTTTGCCGCGGCCGCCCATCAGCCGGTCGGCCATGGACAAAGCGAGCGAAGACTCGATGTCAAGAATGGAAACGCCGCGCAACGGCTCGGTCTTGAAGAGAACAAGATGGGCCGGCGCCGTCCAGGCATCGGTCAGTTTTTGGTAAGAGACAATCTGGATGGATTCGAGCTTGAGGGCAAACTCCGCGCGGAGAAACAGCGCTACTCGCGCGCCGGCGGCTTCCAGAAATTGCTCCTCATGCATCCGCAATTTGCGCAACTGCCGGACAGAGAGCAATGAGGCGCCACGCAGGTCCAAAGGCTGAACCGCCGGGGGAGCCGGCGGCCGCCGCGCTTCCGGCGGAGCATCGGACAGGGTTGTGGCGGAAGCCGCGCTCATTGAATGGCCAGTTCCGTAATGTAAATTTCCTTGATGAGAGGCCCGCCCAAAGCGTTGTTGAACACGGTCATGAGTTCGGCGCGGATGACGTTGCGCGCGCCGGGTTTCTCCAAATCGGCGATGGTTTTCGTGCAAAGGGTGCTGGTGGCCAGGTCCATGAGCTGATCTTTGTTTTGATCAATCTTGGCTTTCATGTCCGGGTCTGTTCCCGCCAGGGTGATGCTGGTCATGAGGTAGCGCGTGCCCATCGTCCCGGCCACATTGACCAGGATTTTGCTGCCCAGCGGCACCGTGACCTTGAATTTGCCGTCGGTCCCCTTGGAAGCGTCCTCGCTTCCTGGCTTTGCGGGAGCGCTGGCAGCTTTCGGAGCATCCGGCAGCGCCAACGCGTGCTTCATCTGTGGCACCAGCACAAATTTGGTCATGGCAAAGGCCAAAACGGGCATGGCCACCACCGTCACGAGCAGAGGCAGCCACGTCTTGCTGGAAGCCTGCGGCTTGGCGGCGGGGGCGGGGCTGCCCTCTTCGGCCGGAGCCGTCCGCGCGCCCCCATTGCGTGTTTCCGTGGTGCGATCTGCCATAACAAAAGGAGGTTAATGTTTCAGGTTCACGATATCTTGCAGCAGTTCATCGCTGGTCGTGATGATCTTGGAATTCGCTTCAAAGCCGCGTTGGGCGGTGATGAGATTGGCCATCTGGGAGGAAAGGTCCACATTGGACATTTCCAACGCGCTAGACTGAATCGTGCCGACGCCCGTGGTGGTAGAACCGGGAGTGTCCATTGCAAGCGCACCGGCGCCCGCTTGGATGGAGTACATATCGTTTCCCACCTTGGTCAAGCCCTGCGGATTGGTGAAGTTCTGGAGCAATATCTGGCCGCAGCTCGATGTCGTGCCGTCAGCTTGCGTAACGGTGATAATGCCTTGGGAGTTAATCGTGTAACCGGTCATGGCGGCCGTGGAGGTTGAGCCGCTGATGTTGATCGAAAGGGGGCCGGTCGTCCCGGTGCTCACGGTGCCATTGCTGGAGGTGTTATAGCCCAACACCTCCATGCCAGTGGCTGTCACCAAATTGCCGGAGGAATTCACTGTGAAAGAGCCGTCTTGGGTAACATATTGAGCGCCCGAGGTAGGGTCTAGGACGACAAAGAATCCGTTGCCGTTGATGGCCAGGTTGCTGGTCACACCAGTGGGGTTGATCGTTCCTTGCGTCCAATCATTGGTGATTGAGGCGGTCGTCACACCCGTTCCGATTTGCATCGCGTTCGTCCCAGGATTCGTCGCGCTCCCGACGGTCGCCGCTTGCAGGGTGTTGCTGAAAGAGTCCGCCAAATTGGAATTCGCCGATTTGAAACCGGTCGTATTGAGGTTGGCAATGTTGTTGCCAATGATATCCATCTGCTGCTGGAACGCGTCCAGTCCGCTGACGGCTGAGCTGAGTGAAGTAAGCATAATTTAAGTTGTTTCGAGTTAGAGTTTACTGGGTTTAGTTCGATGTCCCGGACGCTGCTGGCGTCACCGCGGCCAACTGGCTCAATGAATAGGTCTGACCGTTGACCACGAGCTCCGGCGTGCCTGAGTTGATTGTCATAGCGCTCACCGTGCCACTGGCTTCGGCGCTCCCGGCCGAGGGCAAGAGCGTGACATTTTGCCCGATGAGCGAAACGGCTTGCATACTTTGCAAGTCGGTTTGCGTGTTTTGGGCCGTCTGCAAGGCGCTGAATTGGGCTAGTTGCGCCGCAAAATCTGTGTCACTTTCCGGATTGAGCGGGTCTTGGGAACTCATTTGCGTGACGAGCAAATTTAAGAAATCCGCTTGATTAAGCGTTTGGTTCGGCGCCGTTGGATTTGTTGTAGAGGATACCATAGTTCTTCAAGTTTAGGCCCATGACTCCCAGCCTTGCCGGGAACGGGCTTGGGGTTTGATGGTGCGGGTTTGTTTTGTCTCAATAACCGGATGGCTTGCCGGTCCTGCGTCACTTTGCGCGAGCTGGCGCTGCTGGTGTCCCGAGGATTGCTGCGAATTGGAACTCAGGCCGCTTCCCAGGGGCATTAATTGCACATTCTGCCGCGCCAGCGATTGCTGCAATTGCGTCCATTGGGTGTCCAGGGCGGAAAAATCTCCCCGCTCGCAACTCAACGAAGCCTGCAATTGTCCATCCTTGCTTGTCAGTTGCAAAAATAGTTCTGTGCTGGCATCCACCTTTAACGAAACACCCAGGCTCTCAGCTCCGTTCTGCCGAAGATTGACCGTCTCCTTCGTGATAAACGTTTCGATCCTGTTCAAGTGCTCATTTGCCGCCGGATGAGAATGGGTCTGTTCGATTTCCTGGGCATTCTGGACGGCTTTTCCGGAGGGATCGACAATCGTCAAAACCTGCGCCGGCGTATCATTCCAATCGAATTGAAGCTTTGGCTTGACCTTCCGGTTACTGGGGGCGCTTGTGGCATCGACTTCCGCCACGGCTGCGGCACTGACCGCCCCAGGCGGCACTTTTTGCTCCGTCTGCCCGGCAAAATCGTTTCTTTCCGCATTAAAGTTCATTCGCTGGTTACTATCAGCAACGGGTGTGCCAATTATCGCGGCCTCAGCGGTGCCGGCAGCTTTGACGGCGTTAGTTGTCTCCTTCGCTGGACCCGCTGCAGCGGTGTCGCCCGTGGGCGTCGCGACGCCGGCGGTTGAAAAGGGTTCCGGATTCTTCTGGGTTGTGGTTAAATTCGAACTGTTTTGCGCCAGTTCAGGAGCTGACGCTGCCGAACTGAACCGCGCCTTGCTCTCGGTCATGCCAGGCGTGGCCGCAGTCGATCCAGCCGTCCAACTGGGAGTTTGGACTATTGTTTCCGAACTGTTTTGCACCGGTTCCGGAGTCGGCGTTGCCGAACTGAACTGCGCCTTGCTCTCCGCCGTTGCGGTCGTGGCCGCGGTCGATCCAGCCGTCCAACCAGGAGCTTGGACCATTGCTTCCGCACTGTTTTGCACCAGTTCCGGAGCCGGTGTTGCTGAACTGAACTGCGCCTTGCTCTCCGTCGTTCCGGTGGTGGCTGAGGTCGATCCAGCCGTCCAGTCAGGAGTTTGGGCCGTTGC
>JBKQWF010000258.1:0-34754 GCA_052139695.1 Limisphaerales bacterium | reverse complement strand
TTCTTGCCGGAAATGACCTGGCCCAGGGCGTCATACTGATAAACCCACCAGCCGCCGTGCTCGTTGGTCAGGCCCGTCCGCTGGCTGGCGGCGTTATAGGAATAGCCGGAACTGGAAATGACGCCGGCGAACCCCGCCGCTCCGCTGGAGGAAATCGAATTCAGGCGGTTCAAATCATCATAAGCTTTCACGCTCGTCATCACGTTCGCGCCGCCATGGGCAAAGCTAATCTGCCCCACCAAAGGCGCATTGGCAACATACGAATAGGTCGCGCTGTTGGAGCCTCAGCATATTGGATTCTGAGCTTGCGCGCCATGCCCGACAGTCCGGCAAAGAGCGATGGCACGTCAAGCATTATATTACAATACCATTAACCCCACTGACTGATGACCCCACTGCCTGATGACTGAATACCAACTTCTTAGGACCCCCAAAGGCTCACGCAATTCCGGCGCCGAAAAAGCTGTCACTGAAAAGGCTTGACTTTATGCCTTAGGTGTCCTGAGATGTGAGCAGGCAATTGCGATAATGAGGGCGCATACTCACTTGAGGGCGTTTCCAGCGTTCACGCTCGTGGAGTTACTGGTGGTGATTGCGGTCATCGCCATACTGGCCAGCCTGCTGTTGCCCGCCCTGGCCCGCTCGAAGGAGTCGGCTCGCGGAAGCGCCTGCGCGAACAACCTGCGCCAAATCGGCACGGCGGCATATGTCTATTCATTGGACTCACGCCGTTTTCCGGTCTTTCTCAATTGGCTCTACGCGACGAACGAACAAGGCGATACGATCAGCGGCGAGTTGTATCCCTATGTCAAATCACCGGCAGTGTACGTCTGCCCGTCCGATCGGGCCGCGGCGCCGCCAGGTCGGGCGGCAGTTCACGATCACAGCTATGCCATTAATTGTTCGATGTGCCACGCGCATGATTTGTCCGACGTGTTCACGCCCGCGCAAACGGCTTTTTTTGTTGAGACAACGAATTCGCCCTTGAATTTCTTTTCAGGAAACGGTCTCGGGATTACGGGCCCGGCCCCGGTACTCGTAGGTCCCATCTTGCCACCCCCTGTTTTCCCGGGTCAGTCGTCCAGTCTGATCGTCCGGCACAACCAGCGCGGAAATATTCTGATGATCGACGGGCACGTGGAAACGATGAGCGAAAAGCAGTTTCAGGCGGCATCGTTGCGGGATCCGTTTTGGTATCCAAACAACGAAACCGGCCTGGCCGATTTTGAAGAGGGGCCTTGACAATAGCGCATCAATCACCCGGTTTCACCGATTTTGCCGGACCGTTGGAGCAGCTAAGAGCGTGCTGAGGGCGCCGCCGGCGGCGCGGGTGACGCGAGATGAAGCGCCGCTATGGAGCGGAGTCTTTCCATCCTTGGGCCGCAACAAGGACCAAGTCTTCCACGTCATCGACAGGCTGCTCCGTAAGGCTTGGGCAAGACAGCGCTTTGAGAGAGTGTTGCTGGATGAGGTTGGCGGCCTGCATGCTCCAGATGATCACGTACGCATCGTGATCCCAGCCCCATTTGCTCTGCGGCGCCGGGGGCAATTCCGGCGGCACGGGCTCCCCCGGCACAAATGGAAGGGATCCGGCCATCCAGACGGTATGGCCCGACTTCAACGTCGCGGCGATTTGGTCAAGCACCGGCTGAATGGCGTGCGGGGTCATCATGGCCGCTTTGAGTAACAGCAGGCTTTCGGTGGATTCGTCCCGTAACGGCGGAAGAGTGGCCCAAGTGGCGGGCCCATGGAAGTAGCGCTGAAAGGTCGCGCCGCAATACCACGGGTAAACGAGAACGAGATCGTTGGCCCCGGCGTGGGCGCTTAGTTGCCCCGCGATGAGATCGAGATTTGTTTGGCGCATTTTGACGCCTGCCAGCGCATTCGCGAAGAGAAACGCTCCAATAACGCCCGCTACGGCCGGACGCGCATAATTCCAGGGAGGACTGATTTTGACGATGCCGAAGATGGCGTCGCCGCCCGCGGCAACCAGCGCCAGAACCGGGACGTAGTACCAGGACCGGGAGGGAAAGGCGAGAATGCGCAGCCAAACGCAAAAACCGAAGATGGCCGCGATCATTGTGACGGCCGCGTAAAACGTTATGTCACGCCCGCGTTTTTCCGTCACGAGCGGGCCTTTATCTGACTGAGCCAGCGCCGCGAGGCCGACGCCGCCCAGACAAAGCAGTCCCCAGAGCCATGGCATGACACGCCAGTCATTCCCCAGCGCCTGTGAACACACCTGTCGGAAGTGCTCCAGATCGACCCTGTAAACGAAGATTCTCTTGGCCTCCGCCATGCGCCGCATGGTGGAGGCGTAGGGAAGGAGGGAGAGCGCCGCGGCGAGGCCAATGCTCAAGGCAAGGACGGTCCGCTTCCATTGGCCGTTTCGAAGCGTCACCGCGGCGCCGCCGGCGCAGATCGCCAACAGCAGAAAAGAGTTCTGGTAAAGGGACTGCACGCTCAAAACCGCCGCCAACGCCGCCAAACCAAACCGTAGCGGCGATGGCGCCTCGACCACCCGCCAAACCAGGCCGAAAGTCAGGATGATGCAGACGGTCCCGAGGCCGTAGGCGCGAATCGAATCCGTGGAGCGCACCGTGCAGGAAAGCAGCGCAAATAAAGCCAGGGAGAGCAGAGGACTTTTGGCCGCGAACGTGCGGTTGTCGTACCATAGCGCAAGCAGGACTGCGCCTCCCGTCAAAAAACCAAAGAGCCTGATATCGAGGTCATGCTGCCCAAGGCCGATTACGTTCCATCCCCGCAGCAACACGTGGAGGAAACCGGGAAAGGAATCCGACGAAAGCCCGTCGAACGCCTCGCCGATGCTCGGGAGGGTGGCGACATGCCAACTGACGCATTCATCCCTCCAAAGGCCGCCGGCGTGGAATAAGAACACGCCATGCAGATACAAGGCCAATCCAGTCAGCAGGAGGCCGATCCAACATTCGACGCTAAGCCGCCGGGTCATAATCCTCTGATTACTCCGTGCCCTTGCCGTGAATCTGTTGAACCCAATCCAACATCTGCTGGACTCCTTCTTCCCGGTTCACGCGCGGTTCCCAGCCCAGAAGGCGTCGTGCTTTGGCAATGTTGGAGACGAAGAACCGCTGGTCACTGTGGCGCCAGGGCAACTGGCGATACTGCAAATGGATCTCGAGGTGTCTTTCGAGCAAGTCAAACAGTTCGAGCAAGGAACAACTATTACGCATCCCGCCACCGATGTTGAAGACCTGGCCGCGCGCGGCTTGGATGTTCCGTGCCGCAGCCAGATAACATTCCACCGCGTCCTCAACAAAGAGCAAGTCTCGCACCTGCTTGCCGTCGCCTGAGATGGTGAAAGGATCGCGCTTGGGATTTTGTTTTGTTTCCAGTGCCTGCCGGCAAAACCATCCCACCCAGCCCTGATCAAATGTGGCAAATTGACGTCCACCAAAAACAGTGGAGTGACGAAAGACCACCGTGTTCAACCCGAAGACCCGCGCGTAATCCAGCATGTATTGGTCCGCCGCCCCTTTGGAACAGCCATAAGGGGTTTGAAAATCCAGCGTGACCGACTCATCGATCCCCTCCGGGCAGGAGGGAGCCATGTAACGGGTTGCCTCTTCTTGCAAAACCACTCCGGCCAGACCGCCATAAACCTTGTTCGAGGAGGAATACACGATAGCGCTGGGAAGCTTCGCCTGGCGAACGCTTTCCAGCAGGTTAAAGGTCCCGACCACGTTGGTCTCAAAATCGTGCCGGGGATCATTCATCGAGGCGGTCATAGCCACTTGTCCCGCCAGGTGATAGATCACCGCTGGCTGGGTCTGCCGGATGACGCGGTCCAGCTCGTTAAAATCCCGCGTGTCGCCTCGCCGGAAATCACATTCGCCCTGATCTTGCAGCCAATGGAGGTTGTCAAGAGAGCCGACACGGCTCAGGTTATCAAAGAGCAAGGGCCGCCAGCCATCCCGCAGGAGGCGTGCGGCAATATTACTGCCGACAAATCCACAACCCCCGGTGACTAAAGCTATCCGGGCCATAATCAAACGCGCTGCGCCCGAAACTCGTATTTCATTTTCATCAACCGGGTAAGTGTGTCTATATAACCAAAGGCGAAAAGCAAGAGGGAACGCTTGGTTTTGCCTGCTTTGCGCTTCTCGAAAGCAAAGGGGATTTCCCTTATCCGATAGCGCGGATGGGACATGGCCAATTTGACCAAAATCTCCTCGACGATGTCGAAGTGATTGCATTGAAGACGCAGCGCGCGCAAATCGTCCCCACGATAAAGCCGGAAACTGTTGGAAACGTCGTGGCATTTCAACCTGAGCGCCAGACGAAACGCGACGTTGACCATCAGGCTCAGAAAAATCAGCACCGCCGGGTTTTCCGTTTTCCCACCCTGAACATAGCGGGAAGCGATCACGAGGTCGGCGGTGTGACGTTGTTCCCAGAGTTTGGGCAGGAAAGAGGGGTTGTGCGAGCCGTCGGAGTCCATGAAGATAACCCATTGGCCTCTGGCTTCTTCCAAGGCCGTGCGGACGGCGTGGCCGTAGAGGGGGCCCTGCCCGCGCGGGACGTAACGCACCCCGTTTTTGCGGCAAATCTCGGGAGTTTCGTCGCGCGGCTGCTGGGCATCGATCACAAGGATGTCATAGGCCACTCGCAGAGCTGCCGCGGACTGGTGTAGTGCCGGCAGGAGTTTTTCAAGGTTGGCAGCCTCCTCATAAGCTGGAAGCACGACGCTTAACTCAGGGTTGGGGGGCATCTCTTATAGCAAGATCCTTGGTTTCTTTAAGGTCAATTCGGGAAAGGATTCGCGTGCCAATTGCCAAATAGCATAGGCGAAATTGGTGCGCGGCTCCCAATGGAGCTGTTCTTTGGCGCGGGTAATGTCGGCCACGAGATGCTTCGGTTCGAACCGGGCGTAATCGCGCCTCCCAAAGTTCAACCGGACATCCAGCCCAATTTGTTCGATCACGTCCTGGATCAATTCTTTCAAGCAGACGGTGCGGCCGCTGCCCAGATTGAAGACGTGCGTGTCACGGCCCAAGGCCTGCCGCCGCAACACGGCCTGCGCGATCCCGCCCGCCACGTCGCCGACAGCGCAGTGGTCACGAACCTGATCGCCAGGGGAAAGATCAAACGGTTGCTTCGCCGCCGCCGCCCGCAGCAGTGAGGGGAACAACCGCGTGCTGGTGTCGCCGGCGCCGGAAAAGGAAAAAGGGCGCAGGACCACCATCGGCACGTCAAACTCTGCCGCGGCCGCGCGCATCAGCATGTCGGCGGCGGCTTTGCTGGCCCCGTAGGGATGCTCAGTATCCAGAGGGTCGCTTTCCCGCAAGCTCCGGCCCTGATCACGATAGCCCAAGCCGGTGCTAATATAGACAAACTGGCAGCCGGGAATTTGGGAGACGCTTTCGCACAGGGAAAGGCTTACATCGACGTTGAATCGGACCAAATCAAACCACTTGGGACGCGGCCACCTCATTCCACTGGCGGCACAATGGATCACGCTGGTGGGTTGGAATCGTTTGATGACCGTTGCCACCTCCTTCCGGCTGAGGAAATCCACGTGCTGGTAACGCACCCGCTCGAACTCCTTTGCCGGCTCGGAGCAGACCCGCAACAAGGCCAATGTCTCCGTTTTGGGCCAGGTGGCGAATTTCTCCAAAAGATTACGTCCCAGGGTGCCGTTGGCCCCTGTGACAATAAATCGGTTTTTTTGGGCTTTCATAGGCGGGACGGTCATAGATTCATCCCATTCACCCACGCAAATCAGTTATGCGTCGTCTTGGAAAGCACATGGTATGCCATAGCCTGATCGGCCTCCTGTTGGAAACTTAGCGGTCCCCGCGAACGATAGTCTTAAAGAGCCGTTAAGCCAGGAGCGGCAAGAGCAAAGCAACAAACTGCCCTGTTTGTCTCATTATGCTTGCTGCTTGTCTCATTTTGGGACGGTCTTTCGGAGGGATGACAAGGGATCGGTTGCTTTGACTTTCATTAGACGGGGCCGTCGTATATCGTCGTGACAATGTCGTGGGCGGTGGAGATTCGCTGACTGTTGACAATGTTGTTGAAGTCGAACTTGCGCTTTTCGCGCGGCGGTTTATTGGTTGGTAATGAAGAGATTATTTTGGGCTCTCCTTGCTGGCTTGAGCGCGTTTGCCTCGCGCGCGGCCATCCACACCGAGACCGTTGATTACAAACAGGGCGATGCGACGCTCGAAGGTTTTGTGGCCTACGACGATGCCGTTCAAGGCCAACGGCCCGGTATTCTGGTTGTGCATCAATGGATGGGTTTAACGGATTACGAAAAGAAACGCGCGGAGATGCTCGCGCGACTGGGGTATGTCGCATTTTGCGCCGACATTTACGGCAAAGGAGTCCGCCCGGAAAACACCCAAGAGGCGGGAGCTTTGGCTGGGAAATACAAGCGGGATCGTCAGCTGCTCCGCACCCGCGCCAATGCAGGTTTGGCCGCGCTTCGCGGGCAGGCGCTGGTGGACCAAAAGCGTGTCGCGGCCATCGGCTATTGTTTTGGCGGGACGACGGTCATTGAACTGGCCCGCGGCGGCGCGGAGGTGGCAGGCATTGTCAGTTTTCATGGGGGACTCGATTCCCCGGCTCCCGCGGATGGCAAAAACATCAAGTGCAAAGTGTTGGTGTGTCATGGCGCGGATGATCCCTTTGAGTCCGCGCAGGACATGGCCGCCTTTGAAAATGAAATGCGCGCCGCGGGCGTGGACTGGCAGCTCATCAAATATGGCGGCGCGGTCCATTCCTTTACCCAACCCAACGCGGGCAACGACAATTCCAAAGGCGCGGCTTATAATGAAAGGGCGGACAAACGCTCATGGGAGGCCATGACGCAATTCTTCGCCGAGATTCTCAAATAGCGATGAATTTGAGGAATTTGAGATGACACCGTCCGGTCACGGGGGAAAGCCAAAAGACAATTTGACCACGGAATACTCCGGGTGAATCTGCCCCTCCGCGGTTCGAATGACCAACGGGGGTTCCGTCCAAATGCTTCGCTGCAAGCTCGAAGGCACATCGTTCATCCGAACCATGCAAAATAATCCGAGAAGAGGCGGTTCCGGTTCGCGGAGCGTCACCGGACGCCAGCGGATAATGCTCAATCCCGCCGCCGCCGCCGCGGCTTCAACCCTGCTTCTCTGCGCGGAAGGCGTTACCGGAAAAACGCACGCGAAAATTCCACCCCGATTCAGGCGCGGAGCGGCGACGCCGCAGTAATCGGCGATATCACCGCGCATCTCGAAACGGCAGGCGATTTTTTGCGGATGATCCCCTTCCACGCCACTGCCAGGCGGAAAATACGGCGGACTGCCGAGGATGAGATCGAAGGTTTCGTCCTGCGGCAAAATCGAGTGGTCTCGAAAGTCTCCCAGGCGGATTTCGTAGCGATCTTCCAGCCCATTCCAACGGGCTGATTTCCGGGCCAGGCGCACGCTTTCGGCCTGCGCTTCAATCGTGACGAAACGCGCCCCCGGCAGGCGCCAGGCGGCAATCATTCCCACGGCGCCCAATCCGCTGCCAAGATCAAGGATGCTTTGAGCTGTCGGACAGCACATCGTGCCGTACCAGGCGGTCAGGACGTCGTCCGTCGAAAAACGATGGCCTTTGGCCAGTTGAAACAAGCGAAAGTAGCCGCTGATGGCGTCCAGCGTCTCTCCCTGCTCCGAGGCAGGTCCGCCGCCCAAAGCTCCGGGCGGAATGGGGCCCGGCTTGGCCCAGCCTTTGAAGTCAGGTTCAGTGTAAACGTCGCGCAAGCTTTCAATGTCAACAATAACCCGGCAAAGGGCAAACCCAAAGGGTAGCTGTTCAGGCGTGGACAACGCGCCGCGAATGGCAGGGACGCCTCGGCGAGGGCGGCGAGGAGTCCCCACCTCCCAAATGGTTGCTCCAAATCTTCATTTGCTTTGATTATTTGTGACAAGTTAACGTTGCATCGCAATGAAACCTTTACACGATCCCCTCTCCCGGCCTGCGGCCACCCTCCCCGCTTGCGAGGAGAGGGCAGGAAGAGGGGTTCCAGTTTAATGAATGTGGAACGACGATGCAGCCTGACCCATGAACTGCTTCTCCCGACGCTTCTCTTCGCGGTTCTGGGCGGCATGACCTGGGCGGTGCGCGGTTGCTCCGGCTATGGCGCTGCGGCGGGATGTCTTTTTGCCGGCGTAACTTGGGGAGCGGCTTGGTGGTTCATCGCCCGCGATCCGGCAGGCCAACAGTCCCGCCGCTATGCCTCCGGCTGGATCATTCTGGCGGTGGCTGTGGGCGTCAGCCTCTCCGGAAACCGGGGTTGGATGCAGTGGCCCAGCTTCTTCGACGGTCATTTGCAAATCAACACCCCCAAAGGCGAATTTGCTCCTATCCCGCGCGCTTTCGGTTTTCTCTGGCTGTTCATCGCGGGCGTGCCGTGGGCTGGAATCGGAGCGTGCCTGCTGGCGTGGTGCTCCGCCCGACCCCGGCTGCGCGTCATCGACTGGGTCTTTCGGCTGGCCTGTGCCTTTGGCGTTGCGTTCCTGGCAACCGCTGTGTTCGATCACCTGCCGGAAGTCTTCCTGCCGCTCTACAAATCCCTGGGAGCACAGTACGCGGACCTCCAGGCAAATCCCAACCTCCGCCGGTTGATCGGCGACAACCGCAGCGCGATCATGCATCTTGGTTTTTACCTGGGTTGTTTGCTCTACGAGGTGATCCGGCGGGACTGGAAAAACGTCACATTGATCGCGACCGTAGGTTTGTTAAACGGTTTGGGCTGGGCAGCCTTGCAAAACTGGAGCTGGGCGAAAACGTTCTGGCCGGGGGCAAGCTTTAATTTCTGGCGCTGCTGGGAATCCTCGGCCGGCATCAGCATCGGCATCGCCTACGGCGTCGCCTACTTTCTCGTCAACCGCCCGATGGCGGAGCCGAAACGCATCCCGGGCGAAGCGCCATCAGGGAACGCGTCGCCGAATCTTGAACGGTTCGCAGCATATCTGGGTCTGCTGCTGGGACTGGGTCTTTCGATCAAGAACGGATTGAAAGGCTGGGCCAATATTTATCTCGGCAACGAGGATTATTGGAACGTCATCCTGTGGAAAGTAATCGGGCCGTTGCTTATCCTGAGTTTCCTGGCTTTGCTGCTGCGGCTGCGGTCCCGCCCCCTGCCGGACGGGTTTAAAGGCGACGTGTTTCCTCACGCTTACCGGCTCATCTGGCTGGTGCTGATCACCCAAAACATCCTGGCGCAACTGATAACCGGGCCCTGGTCGAACTGGAACGAGGTGGTGTTTAGTCTTTACTACGTTCTGCTGTTCGCCATCTCGGCGGTCATCATTCACCACTACCACTGCTGCCATTCCGCGGCGGTAACTCACACTGGGTGAGTGTTATTGAGACCGGGGGCCAACCATCACGGGCGATGCTGCAAAAGCCAAAGCACGCGCCAAACCGCATAGATGACGAAGCCCGTCCCGGAAATCGCCCCGAAGAGGCGAATCGCACGATTCAGCGGATGGTTTCTGGACTGCCAACGGTACACGCGGTTGGTGAATTGGAACGAGAGCAAAGCCGTCATCAGATCATCGGCGGAATCATAGCGCGACGGGGGATTGGTCCGGCAGGCTTTCAGAACAAGGCGGCTGAATTGCGCCAGTTCAAGGCTATCCTGGTCCGTCCCCAAGTCGGAGGGCAAAACAGGATACTCCCTGGCCGGATGGCCCGTGCTCATCTCATACAGGATTTTTCCCAGAGAATAAATGTCCGCCTGCACCGTGCCGGAACCTTCCGGCGCAATGAATCCTTCCGTGCCCACATACGCGCGTTGGCCAGACATTCCAGTGACCAGGTCAATATCGGCCACCTTTGGAAAGCCGTTGACGAAGATGATGTTCGACGGCTTGAGATCGCGGTGAACCAAATTCTGCCGGTGCAGGAAACCCAGGGCCGAGGCCATGGCGGCGCCCAAACGGATGCATTCTCGCACAGGCAGGCGGCCCCGCTCGCGAACGTGTTCCGCCAGCGTGCGCGCCAAATAGGTTTCGACCTTAATGGATTGGCCGGAATGAACGCAGTCAGCCAATTCCATGACGTAATAGAAATAGCCCTCCTCCTTGTTCTGTCCGACTTGCAGAATATCCACCAATCCGTCATGCAATCGAGAAACCGGCTCAAATCGCATCATCCCGGCTAATTCCTTCTCGAAGGAGCGCGGCCTCTCCTGCTCTCCAGAGCGGATGATTGACCGCCCGATAAACGCCCAAAAGATTTCTGGCCAGCCAAACCTCTCCGCTGGCGCCATGCCCGATCCGCCGGATGACCTCGTGTTCGGGAATGGAAATCGGGGACTGCGCCAGGGATGGCGGAAGGGGCCGGGGCCGGAAGAAATTCGGGGCGTCGCTCATATCCGTAAACGCAAATGCTGCCCCTTCTCCAAGGCCAGCACTTCCCGTTTGATCATGCCCGTGACCCGATGCTTGGCTAAATAAACCATGGGCACACTGACGGAAAGGACTTGGGCGACTTTGCGGACCGGCCATCCGCGGAGCGCATAAAGGTCGAAAATCTGAAAATGCTCCGCTTTGACGCGGGCTTTGACCCTTTCGATGGCGCTCTTGAGCAAGCTCTGTTTCCACTCCAGTTCCCATTCAGCGTCGCTGTCGTCGGCCCCGCTGTCTAGACCCACGGCGTCCTCGGCCGGCGCCGCTGATTCGTCCGTTGGGCGGCGCGTTCTTTTTCTCAATTGGTCCGCGATGCGCCAGCGCGTGATGTTGCGCAGCCATCCTTTAAAGGAACCCCTCGTCCGGTCGCGTCTAAACTGATGGATGTTTTTGGCCACGCAAATGAAAGTCTCTTGGACCACCTCTTGCGCCTCCATCTCGTTCAGGCCGGATCGGAGCGCCGCCGAATAAACCAGCCGCCAATAAGTCTCAAAGAACTCCTGCCATCTCTTGTTGTCCTGCCAGTCTTGCAGGCGGCTAAGTAAGCTGTACCGGGTGAGGACCGTCCGCTCTGTTTGCAAATCCATATACCTTGGACCACAAACCTACTCATTTTTGGCGCAAAAGTCCATTCGCTCCTCTATCAGTTTGTAATGCGTCCGTCACGGACGGTGGGGACGCCTCGCCGAGGCGTCCAGGGGGGGTCTTGCCGGAGCGGTCGCCTCGGCGAGGACTGAACGCGTTACATCGGCTTTGGTCGAGCGCGGCATCTTCTGCCATGGACGTCAAAGACGGTTGTTGAGGCAAAGGCCTGCGAGGTGTCCGCGCACGATCCTCACGACCTCTATCTCCGCCCCAAAGAAAGTCTCTCACATTGGAGCAAGCACGTCAGTTTGCTTCCCTTCTATTTGGCGGGAGAATTGGTTGCGGGCGGAGAGTTGGTCGGAGCGACCGGCGTGATTTTGATTCCGCCGCTTTGGTGGAGTTCGACGTTGAGTTGGGCGTTGGTGGCGGGCGGCGGCACCGCTTCCGCGCCGTGTTTCATGAGGCGTTCGCCGCCTTTTTCGTTGAATGAGGCGTAAACACCGCGCCGCATCCAGTCCAATTGCCGGGCCAGGGTCGCTTCCTCTTTTAGCTTGCGAATTTCGAGGCGCAAGGCGGCAAGGTCGTGGAATTTCTTTTCCAACTCGGCCTGCTGGGCTTGCAGGCGTTTCAGTTCCGCGAGGAGAAGAGTGCGATCGCCCTGGGACTCCGCCAGTTTCTTCTTCGTTTCGGCAATTTGCGTGTCGAGGTTGGCGATGGTGGCCCGGAGGTCGGCAGCCTTTTTGTCCAGGTCCACGTTTTGGCTTTGCAGGTCGGCGATTTTTTTATCGCGCTGGGCCACGGCGGCGGCGTCTGCTTCAGCCTGGGCTTTGGCTTCGGCGCGCGCCTTTTCCAATTCGGCTTCCGTGGTGTGGAGATTGGCCTCGCTAAGGGACAATTTATTGGAAGCTTCGGCCTTGGTCATGGCCAGATTGGTTTCCAAGGTTTGGTTGACACTTTGGTATTCGGCCAGAGTGGCTTTCGTGCTGACGACGGTATTGGAAAGAGAGCGGATGCTGTTGTCAGCATCCTTTTTTTCCTGGGAAGCCTTGTTATTGACCACAATCAGTCCGATGGCCAGCCCCACCGCGACGATAATTAGAACAATGATAGGCGCTTTGTCTTTCACCATGCCACGTTGAACCAAAAGTTGGAGCTTTGGCAAGCTCATTTAGCTTGGAAATTTTGTTCCCATCCCCCCAAATTCCGCTTAATGGAAGGACGCCGCCGGCGAGACGCCTACCGCCGCGCCCGAGACGGACCGAGACGGTCGCGCTCCTCAGGCAGTGAAATTCGTCGCGTGAGCGAGAATTTGGTTTTCGTAACGGTCAGTCACGGACGGTAGGGACGCCGCGCCGAGGCGTCCGGGGGTTTTCTTGGCGGAGCGATCGCCTCGGCGAGGCGGCCCTACCCTTCTTAGGCCCGCCGTCATTGACGCGTTATTGGTTTTCCCCCATCCCTCTTGATGTTAGGAAGGACCTTGTTTACATTAGCGGCATGGAAGTTCCAGATCAGGCTCCGGTAATGGTCTTGCCTAATGTCACGCTATTTCCGCAAGCCCTGCTGCCCCTGCACATCTTTGAACCGCGGTATCGGAAGATGCTGCAAGAGGTGCTCCAGTCTCACCGTTCGTTCATCGTCGCCATGCGCAAGCCGGGCGCGACCCGCGAAACACTCTTCAACGTGGCAGGCCTGGGGCTGGTGCGGGTCTGCGTGGACAATGCCGACGGCACCTCTCATTTGATTTTACAGGGCGTCAGCCGAGTGGCCTTGACCAAGACCGTGCGGTACCGCCCCTACCGGGTTTGCCAGATTCGCGCCTTGGAAACGCCCAGCCGGGACAGTGTGACGATCGACGCTCTCATGGCCAAGGTCCGGGATCTGGTCACCGAGCGGATCGAGCAGGAGCTGCCGGCGATCCGCGGCAAATCAAAAACGGTTCCGGTTAAAGAGATCGTCTCCTGCCTGGAAAAACTGCAAGACCCCGACCGGGTGGCGGATTTGGTTTCGTGGTCGCTCCTGCGGGGAGCGATGGAGCGGCAAACGATTTTGGAGACGATTGAAGTGGAACCGCGCTTAAAACACTTGATTCATTTTCTCATGGCGGAAATCATCCAGGAACGGAAGAATAAATCAAAATGAATACCTCTGATGCGCAACCGCCCCCTGAGGGGGCAGATGTGACCGCGGCGATGTTTGCCAGTTTAGTCATGCAAAATGCCAACATGGCTTTGATCTTTCTGGGAAAGGCCCCGAATCCCCAGACTGGGCAGACCTCGCAGGATCTTGAAAATGCCCGTTATTTCATCGACCAATTGGAGATGCTGGAAGTCAAGACGAAGGGCAATCTGAGCAAACCGGAAGCCGCCCTGCTCAACCAGAGCTTGACCAGCCTGCGGCTGGCGTTTGTCGAAGCGGTGGAACATCCGGCCGCCGGAGCCGAAAGCGGAACGTCGGGAGGGCCGCCGACCGATGAGCAGGAAACACCCGTGACCGAACCCGCCAAACCCGATCTGGCGGCATCGGCGCAGCCCGCGCCCGCGCCAGAGTCTCAAAAGAAGTTTTCCAAGAAATACTGAGGGTCAAGGATTGAACTGAAGAGCCAGCCGGCGGGACGCCGACTGAAAGCGAAGCGAGACATTCGCGCTCCCCATTCAAAACTGACCCAGCGATGCGCCGGTGCGCATTTTATGTTGACGGGAATTCAAAGGCCACTTTGTTGGCCTCGTCCAGGATCAGAAAGGCTGGAAACGGTTTGCCCGCTTTGGAGATAAAGTGGGTGAGCAAATCGGTTCGGCGGTTCTCGGCCAGCTTCTTGAGCTGCGCGTGATCAATGGGCTGTTGCAGGAGCGAACGCGGCACTTTGAATTTGCACGGCCTTTTTTCCGCCTGCGATTTTTCGCAAACGTAATGGTATTCCGCTTCAAAGACGCCGCCGCCGCAGATGGGACAGGACACCAGGCTCTCGGCTTTGCTGAAGTCGATTTTCGGCGCCGGCTCCTTTGTTTTGGCGGCGGATGGTTTCTTGGCCGATCTGGCCTCAAATTCAAATCCGACTTTGCCGCCGGTTTGCAGGACGAGGGAGGCTTTGAAAGGCCGGCCTTTTTTCGAGATGAATTTGTCCAGCAAATCGGTGCGGCCAACGGTTAAAATCTTCTTTACCTGGTCCTGATCGATGGCGCGCTGCAAGATAATCTTGCCCACGCGAAAGGCGCAACTCTCCCGCCGGGCCGCTTTCTCGCATATATAGGACATGCCGCTTTCATAGACAGCCGAGCCGCACTGCGGACATTTGCCGAGCGGTTCCTGGCCGGTAAAATCCACCGGCGCGGCGCCATCGCCATTGCCGGCTCCCTGGCCAAAATCAAACTCCGGCTTGAGATCCGGGCCGAGCTTGATGAGAGCGGCAAAGGGGCGGCCCATTTTGCTGCGAAATCCCTGCAAAGGCCCGACAATGCGCTTGCTGATCAACTCCTCCACTTCAGGAATTTCAAGTTGGCGTCCGGCGACAATTTTCCAGAGGGCAAAGTCGCATTTCTGGCATTGGAATTTCTTGTAATTCTCCCGGATGACGCCGCCGCATTTGGGGCAAGGCGTTTTCAGCTCGCCGAAGTCGCCCGGCACGGTGTCGCTCTCGTGGGCTTTGACTTTTTCGACGATCTGGCGGGTCATGAGTTCGATCTCGCCCATGAACTGCGGGCGGCGCAATTCACCGCGCTCCATTTGTTTGAGGCGGAACTCCCAATCGCCGGTCAATTCGGGCGAGGAGAGCTCCGGGATTTCCAGGCCCCGCAACAGGGTGATGAGGGAAAAGGCTTTGGCGGTGGGCATCAGCTCGCGGGCTTCGCGTAGAATATATTTTTCAAAAATCAGGCCTTCAATGACGGAGGCGCGCGTGGCCGGCGTGCCCAGGCCCTTCTGGCTCATCGCTTCGCGCAATTCCTCATCTTCGACCAATTTGCCGGCCCCTTCCATCGCGGAAAGCAACGTGGCCTCCGTGTAGCGCGGCGGCGGCTTGGTCTGAGCGCCCACGATGTCAACCTTCGCGGTCTGCACCTGCTCTTGCGGTTTGATGGGGGCAAGGCGCGGACCTTGATCATCGCTTTGCGCTTCCCGCCCATAGACCGCCATCCAACCCGCTTGCAGCATCACTTTGCCTTCGGTCTTGAAGACCTCTCCTTCCACGCGGGTCAACCGCGTCGAAACCAGGAATTCCGCCGCCGGATAAAAAACCGCCAGAAATCGTTTGGTGACCAAATCATAAAGCTTCTGTTCCGGCTCGCTCAAATTCTTCGGCGCGAGCGAAGTGGGAATAATGGCAAAGTGATCGGAGATTTTGGCATTGTTGAAAATGCGCTTATTGGGCCGGACCCATCCCTGCTTCAGAATCTCCCCGGCAAAAGCCCCGTAAGAAGTATCGCCCAGCATTTCCAGGGTCGCGCGAACCGTCCCGGCATAATCTTCCGGCAAGGCGCGGGAATCCGTCCGGGGATAGGTGAGCACTTTGTGCCTCTCGTATAGGCTCTGCGCGAGGCCGAGAGTGTTTTTGGCGGAAAAGCCGAAACGGCTGTTGCAGTCCCGCTGCAAGCTCGTCAAATCATAGAGCAACGGCGAAAGTTGGGTGGTGGGCTTGCTCTCCTCCGTGACAATGCCCGGCTTGCCCAGACATTTCGCGCGGATGACTTCGGCCTTTTGCCGGTCCCAAATCCGCTCGGCTTTTAGATCAGGGTCGTTGTCCTTTTTGTCCTTGGCGAATTGCTCGTCAAACCAGCGCCCAACGTACTCCCCGGCCTCGGCGATGAAGGTGCCATGCAATTCAAAATAGTCGCGTGTGACAAACTTGCGGATTTTCTCCTCGCGTTCGACCACGATCGCCAGGGTGGGAGTTTGCACGCGTCCAACGGTGGTCAGATGAAAACCGCCCGTCTTGGAATTAAAAGCCGTCAGAGCGCGGGTGCCATTGATGCCGACCAGCCAATCCGATTCCGACCGGCAAACGGCGGCGTCGGCCAGCGGGCGCATGGAAGCATCGTCGCGCAAGGCCGCAAAGCCTTCGCGGATGGAGGCCGGCGTCATGGATTGGAGCCAGAGGCGCCGCATGGGCAGGCTGGACTTGGCGTGATGCACGATATGGCGAAAGATCAGCTCCCCTTCCCGCCCGGCGTCACAGGCGTTGATCAACTGGTCCACATCCTTGCGTTTGAGCAAGCGCAGAAGAACTTTCAGGCGGTTCTCCGATTTCTCGATGGGACGCAAATCAAAATGGGGCGGAATGACGGGCAAATGGGCAAAGGTCCACTTGCCCCGTTTCACTTCGGAACCTTCGGGCACACACAACTCCAGCAGATGCCCCACGGCCGACGAAATCACGAAACGATCGTTCTCGAAATAATCGTCGTGCTTCTGAAAGCCGCCGAGGGCCTTGGCAATATCCGAGGCCACCGAAGGTTTCTCCGCTATGATTAAAGCTTTTCCCATGTCACCTCTCTCATCGCACAAATTTACACTATTCTTGGCGGCGGGAAAGTGGCTTAAAGACTTCCCGAAGTCAATAGCCCCGCGGAAAAGCGGCTGCTTTTCCTGGTAATTTCGCTGGCGCCTCCGCCGCCGAGCGGCCTATCCTTTGGCGTTATTCATGAAGAAATTACTGAGTTTTTTGAGCATTTTTATCTCCGCGGCGACGGTTTGGCCGCGGGACGCCAGCCAGCCTCCGGTCCACGTGGCCATTATGGGATTGGTCCATGACCACGCTTACGGATTCATTCCGCTGACGCGCGACCGCTCGGACGCGCAACTGGTTGGCATTGTTGAACCGGACCATGCCCTGGCGATGTCTTATGCCCAGCGGTTCCATCTGGATTCCGGCCTTTTTTTCCCGACTTTGGAGGCGCTCATGGCCAAAACCAACGTGAACGCCGTTGCGGCTTTCACCTCCACCTTTGACCATCGGCGGGTGGTGGAATTATGCGCGCCACTGCACCTCGATGTCATGATGGAAAAGCCGATGGCCGTGGACATGCGCGAAGCGCGCGCCATCCAGGCCGCCGCAACCAAGGGCGGGATTCAAATCGTCGTCAATTATGAAACGACTTGGTATCGCTCGAACCAAAAGGCTTATCAATTGGCCTGCCAGGACCACGCCATTGGCGATTTGCGCAAGATCGTGGTCCATGACGGCCATCGCGGGCCAAGAGAAATTGGCTGCTCTGAGACCTTTCTGAAATGGCTGACGGACCCAAAATTGAACGGCGGCGGGGCTCTGCCGGATTTCGGTTGTTACGGCGCCGACCTCATTACGTGGCTGATGGAGGGCGAACGCCCCACTTCGGTTTTCGCGGTGACGCAGCATATCAAACCGCAGGTCTATCCAAAGGTTGAGGATGAGGCGACGATTGTGGTCACTTACCCCAAAGCGCAAGGCATCATCCAGGCTTCATGGAACTGGCCTTTTGACCGCAAAGACATGGAGGTTTACGGGGCGACCGGCTACCTCCTCGCGCCGCGAAAGGACATTCTCCATCTGCGCAAAGCCGGGGCGGAGGAAACAGAAGTGGCCTTGCCGGAGCTGCCGCCCTCAAGCCGGGACCAATTGGCCTATCTGGTTTCCGTGGTCCGAGGCGAAACCAAGCCGTCCGGTCTTTCTTCACTGGAGGTCAACCTGGTTGTCACTGAAATACTGGATGCGGCCCGCGAATCCGCCCGGACCGGGCGTCGGATTGAGTTTACGCCAACGCCGGCGCGGTGATGGGAAGTGGGCCCGGCGTGATTAAAACCGTCGGTCAATTCTAAGGTAGGGCGGGCACTCCGCTGCCCGCCGAGGAGGCGCGCACGGAGTCTGGCCACCGGCAACTTCATCCGCCAAGCCAAAGATGTCCTTTATCTGGGACCGCCTGGCGTTGGGAAAACTCCCCTTGCCCAGGCGGTGGGATATGAAGCCATCAAAATGATTGCCGTGGTTTTGATTGATGTCCGTATGAATATAATATCAATAGAGGAAAAGAAAAATGCCCGGTTGGCATTGCCGTTGCGAGGTGGCAGTTCTGCGAGTAACGCTAGGCAAAGCCCTGTTGGATGTCCGATAACGACCAACCCACGCGCATAATCAAGACAAGCAGGAAGGATAAACTGCCGAGAGGTTTCTCGTATCCACTCGGGGCAGTGGCAATCTCATCAGCACTCGACGGCATCCCGCAGTTCGATAATGCCACGCTGACGTTCAATTGGCAGGACAGGGCGGGCTTCGGAGTGGCGCAAGCGTGTGCAGTCCCGAGGAGTCATTACGCTGTTTGAAGTCTATTATTTTGAGCATTTCGGGCGCTGGTGGATTCGAGTGAACTCAGTGCCGTCTCAATATTCAGTGTTGGCGCGAGAGCACTTGCGTTCGGAACTTCGCCACGTCCACCGCAAATTCTTGGCGGCAGACCCAGCCTCCAAATCCGTCCGAGCCTCGATCAGGTTTAACTTGTCCGAAGGCGAAAAGGCGCGTAACCAATCGGCCTGATGGAATTTGTATTGCACTGATAGCAAATACCTTCGCCAGGCAGAATCGAAGAATCCCACCCGACATTCGGATTACTGGTTTTCGAAGAGATTCTAGCCAATTAATCAGATTGTGATTGGTTCGCCACCCCCCACCAGGAGGAATAAGGGGTCAGTGAGCCACGCGTAAGACCTGTTCAAAAACCTTCCGTAGGATTTTGATCTTGACGCATTCTTGTTATTATTGCCGCGCATGCAAATAATGCCGCATTCGCCAAGTCCTTGGCGTCGGTCCCGAGTACGGCCCCGCCGCCGCCCCGGAGAGCCTGCTTCCACCGAAATCCGAACCTAATTGAACTAAATTGAACCAAATTGAGCCGCCGTTACCCCCCCGGGGGGGGGCCGACGCCCCGCCGCGATGCCCTCGCTCTCTCTTTTCGGGTGCAAGAATTCTCTCACGCACCCTTGAGGCTGGGGTGCCCGCCCTCGGGATTTGCTTTTTGCGGCGGCTTTTTGCAAAGTGTGGCATCGGCGGCGCGGCCGGGGAAGAGTTCCGGTCGCCCACCGCTCGCAGGATGAATATGCACAGGCCCCAAACTATTTGCCCGCGGCTGGCCCGTCTGACCATGGCCGGTTTTTTGGCTGTGTTCGCGCTTCGGCCGACACTGGCCGAGACGGACATTCGGCGCGACGCCATTGTCAAGGTGGTTGAAGAAGTGATGCCGTGTGTCGTCAATGTGGCCACCGAGAGCATCGTCCAGTCGCGGGACCCGTTTGACGAGTTGTGGCGGCACTTTTATGGCTACCCGTCCCGGCCGCAAGTGCGGAGCGCGCTCGGCTCGGGGGTCATTATTTCCGACGACGGCTATCTGTTGACGAATCTACACGTGGTCAAACGCGCCAATCGCATTCAAGTCCAGCTTTCCGACGCGGCGGGCGGCGGAGTCTATGACGTCACACCGGTCTATGGGTCCACGAAAACCGACGTGGCTCTGCTCAAGATCGTTCCGAAGAAGAAGGGGGAGAAGTTTCACGCCGTCAAATTCGCGCGGGACGACGATTTATTGCTGGGCGAAACGGTGGTGGCATTGGGGAATCCGTTTGGATTGGGGGAATCGGTCAGCCGGGGAATTCTCAGTTCCAAGCGGCGTTCCGCCCCGAAGGAAAACGAGGATTTGCGCATGGAAAACTGGCTGCAAACCGACGCCTTGATCAACCCTGGCAACAGTGGCGGGCCGCTGGTGGATCTGCGGGGCGAACTCATTGGAATCAACGTGGCCATTCTGCAAGGCGCCCAAGGCATCGGTTTTGCCATTCCGGTCAAGGAGCTGCGGCAAGCTTTGAGCGATATTTTTAATCCGGAAACAGCCTCCCGCTGGTTTGGCGCGCATGTCAGCGTCGCGGCGCCGCTGCGTGTGGAAAAAATTGACCCGCACAGCCCCGCGAGCAAGGCCGGCCTGAAAGTGGGCGACGCCATCGTGGCGGTCAATAATCAGCCGGCCTATGACTACATCCAGTTCAATCGCACCCTGCGGGAAAGCCCCAGCCTGAATTTCGACTTGTCGGTCCAACGGGAGGGCGAAGTCAAAGAAATCAAGGTGCGCCTGATGCCGTTTCCTGAATTATTTCGCCAGAGGATGGGGTTGGATTTGCAGGAGCTGACCACGGAGTTGGTGGGGCAGCTTGGGTTGGGCAGCGTGGAAGCCGGGTTGCTCATTTCACGGGTGGAAAAAGGCAGCACGGCGGAAAACGCCGGATTGCGGGAATACGACGTGGTCACCGCCATCGGGGGCCAGCCGGCGCGTAATTATCTCGACGCTTTTTTGGCCGTCACGCAAATCAAGCCGGGGGAAAGCGCGGACGTCTCCGTGCTGGTGCCCCGGACGCGCGGCAATGTGATTTTAGGCTATCAAGAAGGAACGACGGAGCTTAAGCTGCGATAGAAGCGGAAAGGTTTTGCCACTTTAGGCTGCGCCATGATGATTGAGGTTTCTAATTTAAGCAAACGATACGCCGGCAAAACGGCGGTGTCCGACTTGTCTTTCCAGGTCGAGCGCGGCGAGGTGGTGGGGCTGATCGGCCATAACGGCGCGGGCAAAAGCACCACTATGCGGATTCTCTCCTGCTTCATGCCCGCGACTTCCGGCACGGCGCGGGTGGCGGGATTGGATGTTTTTACGCAAGCTGACGAGGTGCGCCGGCGTATTGGCTACATGCCGGAGAACAATCCCTTGCATCCCGATATGCGGGTGCGCGAATATCTGAAATTCCGCGCGCGCTTGAAAGGGCTGGGCCTCAGCCGCTCGCGCCAGCGGGTCGATGCCGTGATCGCCCAATGCGGCTTGAGCGAGGTCAGCAAACGGATCATCGGCCAGCTTTCCAAAGGCTACCGGCAACGGGTGGGGCTGGCTGACGCCCTGGTGCATGAGCCGGAATTAATTATCCTGGACGAACCGACGATTGGCCTCGATCCCAACCAGATTCGTTCGGTGCGCCAATTGATCAAGGAACTGGGCCGCCGCCACACCATCTTGCTCTCCAGCCACATTCTGCCGGAAGTCGAAATGACGTGCCATCGCGTGCTCATCATGCGGGAAGGCAGGATCCTGGCGGCGGACACGCCGGAGAACCTGCACAAAGCCCTCGGCAAGAGCGGGCATGTCGTCGCGGAAATCGCCGCGCCCCAGGAAGAGTTAAAGGCCTGCTGGGAAGCCATGGCCGAGGTGGTCGAATACAACATCGCCCCGACCGAGGGGGATTATTACCGATGTTCGCTGACGGCGGCGCCGGGCCAGGACCTGCGTCCGCGGATTTTTTCGCTCACCGTCGAGCGGGGCTGGAAACTGCGCGAACTTTCCCGCGTGCGGCATTCGCTGGAAGACCTGTATATCCGGCTGACTCGCCCTGAAAGCGAGGAAGAGGCAAACTGATGCAGGCCTATCTGACTCTGACGCGCCGCGAACTGGCCAGCGTCTTTCTCTCCTGGATTGGATACATCGTGATCGCCGGGTCCGCTTTTTTAACGGGACTGAGCTTCGTCAGCCTTCTGAGCAAGCTGGCGGGCGATTCCACTCCGATGCCGATCACGGAGCTGTTTCTTAACCTCTGTTTCTGGCTGATTCTGCTCTTTTCGGCCCCGATCATCACCATGAGGCTTTTCGCGCTGGAGAAATTCTCCGGCACCTTTGAAACGCTCATGACCGCGCCCGTCGGGGACGCGCAGGTGGTGCTGGCCAAGTACACCGCCGCCATGATTTTTTATCTCTTGATCTGGGTGCCGCTGCTGGCCTGCATTTTTATCCTGCGCTATTTCACGCACGGGGTCAACATGCTGGACACCGGAACGCTGGCCAGCACTTTTTTGGGCATTTTCCTGGTCGGTTCCCTTTATATGTCTGCCGGCTGTTTTGCCTCAGCCCTGACCCACAGCCAGATCGTGGCGGCCATGATCAGCTTTGCCATCGGGCTGGCCCTCTTTTTGGGCAGCTTTTTGGGAGACCAGTTCGCGCCGGAAAAGACCTGGCAGGTGCAAGCCCTGAATGCCGTTTGCATCCTGGAGCACATGAAAGAATTCGCCCGCGGCGTGGTCGATACGCGCTATATTGTCTTCTATTTGACATCGACCCTTTTCTTTTTGTTTTTGGCCTGCCGCGTCGTCGAAAGCCGTCGTTGGAAATAAAATGAGCACCGCCGATACGCCTCCGCCCACCTTCTCCCGCGCGCGCCGCTGGACGATCCTGCTGAACAACGTTTTGGCGGTGGGCGCGGCGCTGGCCCTGCTGGTCATGGCCAACTATTTGGCGGGCGGTTACTTCAAGCGCTCCTATTGGTCACGCGACGCTTCCTTTGAGCTTTCCAACCGCACCCGAAATGTCCTGAACAGCCTGACGAATGACGTCAGCATCACCATCTTTTTCCAGCCAAACGGGGAGAACCAGGAAATCTACTTATTGACAAGTGCGTTGCTGGCGGAATATCAGCAGGCCAATCCCCGCCATATCCGCGTCAAAACCCTCGACTACACCCGATCCGTTGGCGAAGCCAAGGAATTGCTGTCCAAGAACAGCCTCACTGGCTTGTCGGATAAGGACTTTGTCTTTTTTGAGAGCAACGGCCATACTAAGACCGTCCTCGCGCGGGAGCTGGCGGAGTATGATTGGAGCGAGTTTCTGACGCAACGGAGCAAATACATCCGGCGCAGCGGGTTTAAGGGAGAGATGATATTTACCTCGGATATTTACGATGTGAGCAACCCGCAGCCCTTGAAGACCTACTTTCTTACCGGCCACGGCGAAAACGATCCTGGCGACCCCAAGGGGCAAGACAGCAAATTAGGTTCCTCGGGTTATTCCAAGCTGGCCAAGATGCTGAAAAATGAAATCGACAGCAATTGGGACCGGCTTTCCTTGGAAGGGACCAATGGAATTCCGACGGATTGCCAATTGCTCATCGTCGCGGGACCGAAAGGAAAGATTCTCCCCGAGGAACAGGCCAAGATTGCAGCCTACCTCAAACAAGGCGGACGCTTGCTGGCCCTGCTAGGGACGGAATGCGGGCTGGAACCGGTTCTGACCAATTGGGGAGTTAACGTGGGTCATGCCAGAGTAATTGAGCAGGACAAGAACTACTGCGTTGAAGGCGGTCAGATGTTCTTTACCTGCACTTTATTTACGAATCCGATCGTCAACCCCTTGGCCAGTCAAAAAATGGGGATTCTCATGATCTTCCCGCGTCCGCTCTCGATTGATCGGCAGAGCAAGATACCAGGGTCGCCGGAGGCAAATCTGCTGGCCGCCACAAGTACGCAAGCCATGGATGAAAACAAACACGTGGGTGAATTCCCCCTATTGGCCTCGGTCGAGCAAGGGGTCATTCAGGGCGTGACTTCATCGCACGGCGGCGGCACCCGCATGGTGGTGGCAGGAGATTCGGATTTTCTGGACGACCAGATGTTAAACACATGGGTGGGCAATAGTTATTTCGCCATGTCGGCGTTGAACTGGCTCCTGGAACGGCCGCAAGTGCTGCTCAACGCGCTTGGCCCGCAGCCGATCCGGGAATATAAATTATACATGACTAACGGCCAGCAACGAACCGTCCAATGGCTCTTTTTGGGCGCCTTGCCCGGCGCCGTGCTGGCTCTCGGCGGCCTGGTCTGGATGCGACGGCGGCACTGAAACGGCATGAATTGGAAACCCACATGGGTTTTGCTCGCGGCAGCGGCGGTGCTCTTTGCCTTCATTGTGCTGGTGGAGCACCCCCTCCGCCAGGAACGGCTGCGCGAGGTCAGCCGGTTTGTCTTGCCCGGCCTGAAACCGGAAACAGTCACCAACGTTAAGATTCATCCCCGTGGGCAATCCGTCATTGCGGCGCGCCGGGTCAACGGGACCAACTGGCAGATCACCGAGCCTGTTTCCTACCCGGCGCAGAGCGATTCCATCGAAATTTTGTTAAAAACGCTGGCCAGCCTGCAATGGCAGGACCGCATCACGGAAGCTGAGCTGCGAGATCGTCCGGAGGCGCAGAAAGAATTCGGCTTTACCCAGCCGCTGTTTTCACTGGTGTTGGAAGGAAACGGCCCGCCGCGCCGCCTGGAAATTGGCGACGTTTCCGCCCTGGGCGACCAGGTTTATCTTTATGTGGAGGGCAATAGTAGCATTACCCTGGCTGGAATCGACCTATTGCAGGTGGTCCCGCGCGACAAGGACCAATGGCGCGATTTGGCGTTGCTGGATTTGACCAAGACGCCATTTCAGACACTGCGCGTGCGTTCGGCGGGACAGGAACTGGAGTTCCAACGCGATCCCACCAATCAGCTTTGGTTCATGAACTTGCCGGAGAAAGCCCGCGCGGATACCGCGCGGATCGACAACTTGTTGCGCCAGCTCCAGGACATGCAAGTCAGCGCCTTTGTCAGTGATGACGCCAAAGTGGACCTGGAGCCGTACGGTTTGCAAAAGTCGCCGCAGACGCCCGGGTTGGTCTTGTCCTTTCTCCAAGGCACCAATGTGGCCTCGTCTCTCGAAGTGGGCGCCAGTCCCTCCAATTATTTGAACCTGGCCTACGCGCGACGGCTCAATCCGAGTAACATCGTCGCGGTTGTCCGCCAGCCCCTGCGGGCCTGGGAGGGAGCTTACACCAACTTCCTGGACCAGCATCTGATCAGCGTCCCCCCAACCTGGGTTGAATCCATCGACGTGCGAAGCGATACTAACTTCACGGTGCAAAAGCAAACCAATGGAGCATGGCAGGTGCAGGCGGAAACAACTTTCCCCGCCGACGCGCTCCTCATGGATTTCTGGCTGGGCGGCCTGACCAATATTCCCACGGAAATTGAAAAGACGGTGGTGGCGGATTCCTCGGCTTACGGATTGACGCCCCCCGCCCTGCGTTACACGTTGAAATTCGGCCCCGAAGCTCGCGGTCTTGCCCCCGTCCAAATTGATTTCGGCGCCTCAACCAATGGCCGGGTTTTCGAACGCCGGGCGGATGAATTGTTTGTCAACACGATCGGCGCGGGCGATTTCGGACGCCTTCCCCGCGCTTCCTGGCAATTGCGGGACCGTTCCATTTGGACCTTTGAGGCCAGCAACGTCGTCAGCATTACGGTCCGGCAGCAGGGCGAGACGCGCAAGTACCTGCGGGACCCCGAGGGTGAATGGACCTTTGCCCCTGGCTACCACAGCCCGCCTTACATCAATTCGCCCTCGATGGAAGAAGGGGTAGATCGCCTCGGACAATTGCGCGCCATCTATTGGGACGGGTTGGGAAACGAGCGTCTGGAACGCTTTGGCTTTGCCCAAATGAACCACAGCGTGGAATTCGAGGTCAAACGCGGAGGGCAAACCGAAACCTGCCGGGTGGAGTTCGGCGGCCGCTCGCCTTACCAGCATCCTTACGCCTCGATCGTCCGGGAGGGCCAGCGGCTGATTTTTGAATTTCCGGTGGATTTATACGAAAACTTCATCGTGCCGGATTTTTCCCTGCCAGCGGCGGCCGGTCTGCGCTGACCAGACATGGGGGCATTCTTTCAACGCAAGTCTGTGCGCGTTTTCCTGGCCTGGTTTCACTGGTGCCGGGTTGCTGTTCTCTTGGCCATTTTTGTCCTCGTCGCGGCCGTGGCTTATCTGCATCTGGTGGGTTTGCCGGACTATCTGAAGGGTCCGCTCTTGCGCCATCTGCGCGACAAGGGGTTTAACGCCGAGTTTTCCAACATGCAACTGGGCTGGGGGCCGTCCATTGTTATTGAAAATGGCGCCTTCAGCCGCGCCGGACAGCCCGTGGGTCCCCGTCTGTCCGCCGGCTTAACGCAATTTGCCGTCAATTGGCAGGCCTTGCTGGATTCCCGCCTGGAACTGGATTCTTTCTCCGTCCAGGACGGTCGCCTGGAACTTCCCCTTTCCCCCACGAATGGCGATAAATTAATGCTTGACAATGTCAGGCTGGAAGTGGCTCTCCTCTCCAATAACGTCGCCCGGTTGGAGGAGGGAAGCGCCACCTTTCGCGGCATGGCTATATCCGTCCGCGGGGTGATCACGGACTTCCTGTCGTTGCGCGATTGGCGATTTCCCTTCCGAGCGCGCAAGGCCGGTGAGGAATCGGTCCAGGCACAGTTGCGGCGCGCGGCGGAAATCATCCAGGCGATTCGTTTTACAGGCACGCCCCGCCTCAACTTGAATTTCGTGGCGGACGGCCGGGACATGAACAGTTTGCGAGCGGATCTTGAATTCACGGCCCCGGCGGCCAGCACGCCTTGGGGAACAGCCAGGAACCTTCACTTGCGGGCCGCTTGCGCGCGGTTGCTGGCCTCCGGCCTCACCCCGTTTTTCCAAATCCGCTTTTCCGGGGAGCGCCTGGCCACCTCGTACGGCAGCGGCCGCAACCTATCCGTCGAGGCCGATTTGTCGAGGGACGCGGGCACGAACTTTTACGCCTCTTTTAACTTTGCCGGCCGGGAAATTGAGGCGAGATGGCAATCCCCCTCTGGCAGCAACTGGCTGCGCGCCCTCAGCGCGCAGGGGAGCGGGACGGCGACACTCCTGGCCACCAATCTCTCGCCCCTGTCGCTCGGTGGAGTTTTGCGCCTGGTGCGCGGCGATTCCAATTGGGGATCGGCTGACTCGCTTCGCCTGGCCGGGAGGGTGCAACGCGATTTGGCTCCAGTTCCCCCACCCACCCCGGAATGGGGAGCCTGGAATGTCATGCGTTCCTATTTGATTGACTGGCAGGCGGATGGCACGGCGGTTAAAGTGCCCGATCTCCAAATCGACGACCTGTCGGTGGAAGGGCGCTGGCACGCGCCCCTGGTCACGGTGCAAAAGGCGCAAGCGCACCTCTACCAGGGCCACGTGGATGGCCGGGGGGACCTGGATATCAACTCAAGGGAAGTCAATATCCATGCCACGGCGGATTTCGACGCCCATCAAATCGCGCCTCTTCTCGCGCCGGCGGCCCAACGTTTTTTTTCTGATTTTGATTGGGCGCGCCCGCCCAGCGCCGTCGGTGGGTTGCGGGTGGTTCTGCCACCCTGGACCAATCGGCCGGAAACCTGGAAGGAGGCCTTTCGTTCCAGCGTGGCGCTGGCCGCGGACTTCTCCGTCGGAGCCGTGACCTTCCGCGGCATTCCGGTGGATTCGGCCGCTTCTCATTTCACTTACACGAATCGCGTCTGGATCGTGCCCGGCCTGCTGGTGAAACGGCCCGATGGCGAGCTGCGGATGGACTACATGGGAAACGAAGCGACCCACGAATACAGTTATATGTTTGACAGCAACCTGGACCCCGCTGATGTCTTTGCCTGGGTCCCGGCGGAGCAGCAGCCGCTCTGTCAGGCGGTGAAATTCAACCAGCCGCCCAGGATCCATGCCCTGGTGACCGGCGAATGGCGCAACCGGGAAGCCTTCGCTTTTTCCGGCACGGTGGCGGCCACCAATTTTACGGTCCGCGGCCAGACGGTTGATTCGCTCACCGCGAGCCTGGAGTACAGCAAACGCAATCTGCGCTTGACAGAATTGCGCCTGGCCAAGGACGGAGGCAAGCTCTCCGCGCCCCTGGTGACGGCGAATTTGGACAGCACGAAAGTGATTGTGACAAATGTTGAATCCAGCCTGGACCCGCGCGCCCTTCTTCCCGCCATTGGCTCCAACACCGCGCCCTTTCTCCATCTGCTCTACTTCGAGGCGCCGCCCTTCGTTCGCGCCGACGGCTCCTTCGCTTTGAACGACCCGGCGGCGATGGATTTGCGCTTTGAGGTGCGGGGGACGAATTTCCATTGGACCAACCTCACCGCGGACACCGTCTCCGGTGCCATCCAATGGCGGGGACGCAATGTTGCTTTGACCAACATTCAAGCGCGCCTTTATAAAAAAGGCTCCCTCCAAGGCTCAGTGACTTTTGATTACGTCCCCGATCGCGGGACCGGCTTCCAGAGTGACTTCACGGTCCGGGATATTGATCTTCCCGCGCTCGCCAAAGGGGTGAGCGGAAAAGCGAGCAAGCTGGAAGGTCTGCTGGACGGGCGCTTGACGCTCGCTTCCCCGGCTTCCACCAATAAATCCGCCTTGGAAGGGCGCGGCCATATTTATGTGCATGACGCCCTCCTGTGGGACATCAAGATTTTCGGCATTCTCACCCCCGTCTTGAATGTCCTCTCGCCTGGGGCGGGCTACAGCCGGGCGCGCTCCGCCAGCGCCATTTTTACCGTCAGCAATGGCATGGTTTCGACGGATGATCTGGAAATCACGGCCTCTGGTTTCCAGCTGCTCTATCGAGGCAAAGTGAGCATGGACAAGCGGATTGACGCCCGCGTGGAAGCCGATCTCTTGCGCGACACTCCATTGCTCGGACCTTTTCTCAGTTTTATGTTGACTCCGCTGAGCAAACTTTTTGAATATCACATCAGTGGCACCTTGCAGAATCCCGTCATTGAGCCGCTGTATATTCCAAAAGGACTGATGATGCTGCTCCGCCCCTTCCACACTCTGAAATCGATCATTCCCGAATCGTCCACCGACCCCTCCGCCGCGCCGAAATCAACCAAATGAGGGCCCGCCGCGGCGCTCCCCGGCTTGCTTTGGGGGATGCGATTGGGCTATAACAACCGAAGCCTGAGGCGAAAGCTGTGAAAGTCGTCGAGTATCTCAATCAGAGGTCGCGCGTGACGTTGTTCCTGATGGGGCTCGTGCCAATGATCTACATCGGGGAGGTGGACTACGTCAAAGGGCCCGTGGTCGCCCTGATGATCTTTTACCTCATCCCCGTCTGCTTCGTCGCCTGGTTTGTGGGGCGCTGGGCCGCCTTTTTCATCGCCTTTCTTTCCTGCGCCATTTGGTTTGCGGCCAAGTACCTTGACCCGGATTCCATTGACAATCATCCGCTGCTGGCCTGGAACGCCCTGCAATTGCTCGGGGCATTTACCCTCTCGGGAGTTTTGACGTCGGAAGTCGCCCAGCGCAAAAAGGTGGAACAGGCCTTGCGCCGGGCGCAGGAGGAACTGGAAACGCGGGTGCGCGAACGCACCCAGGAATTGGCCCAGGCCAATGAGGCCCTGCAAAAGGAGGTCCAGGAACGCACCGAGGCGCAAAAAGAACTGCGACTGCTCAACGACACCCTGGAGCAACGCGTGGCGGAACGCACCGCCGCGGCCAGGGAACGCGCCCAGGAACTGGCCTGTTCCGAAGCCGCGTTGCGCCAGCAGACCAGCATCCTCCAATCCATTTTGGACAGCATGGGTGACGGCGTGATCGTGACCGATGCCCAGGGGAAAATCCTGCTGTTGAACCCGGCGGCCAAACACTTGATCGAGGCCGGTTTGGGCACGACAACCCCCGGCCAGGCGGGCACTCTCTGCCACAGTTATCTCCCAGAGACCTTTTTGGCTTATCCCAACCGCGAACATCCCCTGGCCCGGGCGATTCGCGGCGAGATCGTGGACGGGGTCGAAATCTTCCTCCGCAAATCGGACTCTTTCGAGGGAGTTTGGCTGAGCGCCACGGGACGCCCGCTGGTGGATGTCCAGGGCCGCATCCAAGGCGGCGTCGTCGTCTATACCGACATGAGCGCCCGCAAACTCATGGAAAAACAAGTGGCGGAGATCAGTGACCGCGAGCAACGCCGCATCGGCCAGGATTTGCATGACAGCCTTTGCCAGCATCTGGTAAGCATCGGGTTTGCCGCGGAATTATTGCGCGACCAACTGGCCCGCCACCAATTGGCGGAAGCGGCCCAGGCTGAAGTCATCGCCGACATGGTGAATGAAGGTGTCTCGCAGGCGCGTCACTTGGCCCGCGGCCTGTATCCGGTGCGTCTCGAATTGGATGGGCTGGCTTCGGCCTTGGAAGAGTTCGCCGAAACCATTCAGGCGCGCGGCCAGGCCGCCTGCCATTTCTCCTGCGAGGACCAAGTCCTGATCTACGACGAAGTGGCTGGCCATAACCTGTATCGGATCGCCCAGGAAGCTATCAACAATGCTGTCAAACATTCCCGTTGCCGCCATATTTCCATCGCCCTCGGAGCGGTGGATGATGAAGTGATTCTGACCGTGAAGGATGATGGGATTGGCTTCGCGGCCGACCATCCATCGGCCTCCGGCATGGGCCTCCATATCATGAATTACCGGGCGCGGATGATTGGCGCGTCCCTGGACATCAGGCGTGGAACGGAGGGCGGCACCGTTGTGCTCTGTTCCTTCCACAATCATCGTTTGCCCGGCCAGAACCCGCCCGCCGCCTCGCCCGCGGAAGCCCGCCCCATCTCCATCACGGAACTCGCCGGTTTCCCCGTGGAGAGCAAATAATATTATTTCCTTCGGGGCCGCTTTCTGGCAAAGTGGAAGCATGGTCGCGACTGCAAAAACCGAACCGCAAAAACATGGTGTCTTTCTGGTGGACGACCATCCCCTAGTCCGCGAGTGGCTGACCCAATTTATCGAGCGCGAAGGGGATTTGACGGTTTGTGGAGAAGCGGAAGATACGCACGATGCTTTAAAAGGGATTGAAGAGACCAAGCCTGCCGTTGTCATTGCCGATCTTTCCCTCAAAACCACGCATGGACTGGAGCTGATCAAAGACCTCCAGGCTCGTTATCCAGCGCTTCCGGTGCTCATTCTTTCCATGCACGATGAATCGCTTTACGCCGAACGCGTCCTGCGGGCCGGCGCCAAGGGCTACATCACCAAACAGGAAGCGACCAAGAAGATTCTCCTGGCGCTGCGCCGCGTCATGGGCGGCCAGATCTACATCAGCGAAAAGATGGCCTCGCGCATGGTGCATAAAATGGTCATGGGCCGCCCCGACCAGCAGAAATCTCCCATTGAGCGTTTGACGGACCGGGAATTGGAGGTTTTTCAACTCATTGGCCGCGGCCAAGGAACCCGGCGCATCGCGGCGGAATTGCATCTTGGCATCAAAACCGTCGAATCCTATCGCGCCCGCATCAAGGAAAAGCTCAAGCTGGAGGACGGCACCCAATTACTGCAACACGCCATCCAGTGGGTCCACAGTCTGCAGGACCGTTAGGAGGGGAAAAGCGTCGCGGCCAGCGTGGCCGCCGGGAGATAACGGCCGCCTTCCCAGCAATTCTCTAATTGACTGCCATTCCAGCGGCGCAAGCGATATAGCTGGGCGAACATAAAGGATGGCGCCCCCTGCCCTGCTCCACCCACCAACTCCGCCCCGCGCCGGACATTGTCCTGCATCCACGCGGGAATCAAGAGGTGATAGGGGTTGCGCTGCACTTCTCCCCGGTGAAACGAAGTCGCCGCCACCAAGTCGGCCACGTTTGCCGTGGTGTATTCCACCATCAAATTGGGCTTGTTCATCTGCCCCCAAAATTCCGCTTCCACCAAAAAACAATTGCCGATTTTCGCGGCGCGCAACGCGTCCACCACCAAGAAATGCGTGCCAATGTGCGTGCTGTGGACGTCCAGTTCATGCGGACAAAAAATCGCTTTCGGCCGATACTTCTCGAGGAATCCGGCCGCCACCTTGACCTTTTCCGCCCAGGCTTGCGGCTCGCGTTCGCGGCTGTCGGGGCGGACGGAATCCAAACCACCGGGAGCGGTTCGCTCTACTCCGAAGCCAAGATAATGGCAGGCATTCTGCAACTCTTGCCAGCGCTCCTCTTTCCGTTCCTGCTTGCTGCCCAGGGTCACGGCAATATCAACCACACGCCATCCGCTTTCCCGCAGCAAGCGCAACGCCAGCCCGCCGGTAATCGTCTCATCATCGGGATGCGGCGCGAAGAACAGCGCGTAAGGAGCATCCGCAACCGGAATGCCGCGCTGGGCGGCGGCAAACCCGCCCAAAGGCAAAGACCTTCCTTCGCTGACGATGCGTGAGAATTCGGAGACCAGGTGCAAATAAGGGTTTGTAACGGAGGCATTCATAACGATGGGTAATAATTCATACTGCCAAATCGACGATGTGATTGAACCAGTCTTTGCGCTTGGCGGCAAGAGCGGTTTGTGTTGAAGTGCGTGCTTGTGATTTGACACGTTATTTATGTTATTCGATTTGTCGGAAGAAGTCGCGGTGGTTGTCGGAGCCACCGGCACGTTGGGAGGAAAACTCGCCGAAGCCCTCGCCCAAGCCGGGGCGCGGGTGGCTGTTTTAGGCCGCAATGCCGCGCGCGGGGAAGGTTGCGTCCAGCGCATTGCGCAAAGCGGCGGAAAGGCCCGTTTTTTCGCGGCGGACGCCCTTTCCCAGCCGAGCCTGCGCCAAGCCGCCAAGGGAATCGAAGAGACCTTCGGCCCCGCCACCGTCCTGCTTAATGCCGCGGGGGGAAACGATCCGAAAGTGACCGTGACCGAGGAATTTAAATTTGAGCAAATCGCATTGGACGACTGGCGGGCGAATTTTGACCTTAACCTGGTGGGCGGCGTGCTCCTGCCTTGCCAGGTCTTTGGCCCCGCAATGGTGGCGCGGCGCCAAGGGAGCATCATCAACATTGCCAGCGTTTCCGCCCATCTTCCGCTCTCGCGCGTGGCTGCCTACTCGGCCGCCAAGGCGGCGCTCTTAAACCTCTCGCGGTTTCTGGCGCGCGAATGGGCTCCAGCCAATGTCCGTGTCAACACCATTACACCCGGTTTTTTCCCGGCGGAGCAGAATCGCCGGCTGCTTTACAACGAAGACGGCACCCCTACGGCGCGGGCCAAAACCATTCTGGCCCACACTCCCATGGGCCGGTTCGGACGCGCGGAGGAATTGGCGGGCGCGGCTGTGTTTCTGGCCAGCGCCAAGGCCAGCGGTTTCGTCACCGGCGCCGACCTGCGGGTGGACGGGGGTTTCCTCTCGCAAACGATTTAAGAGCGTGTTGAGAATTGATCTTTGAGAATTTGTTATTTGCCATTCGAAAATAACGGCGCGACATGACAAGAAAGTTGCGGTTGGGGCGACAGATTCGGCAATGACAAATGCCATTCTCAATGGCCAATGCTCCATCCGAATTAGTGATTGTAGAAATCTTGCTTGAATGTCGTTGTCCCCATGACCGTCACTTTGCCCCATTGGCTTTGGCCACCACCTCGTTCAGTCAGGCGGAAAAAGGAGGCTTTTCTCTCATTAGGTGACTATGTACTCTGTGTTATGCCTTCGCGTTACGGCACTGGCGAACTATATGGCTTTGACTTCTGCGCGCTCTCTCCGGCGCGGATTCGGGGAATGGGTGAGATTCAGGCGGAAGAGGGCGAGGAGGACGCAGTTGGCAAGATTGATGGGGTGCTAGTCAACAACGAAGGCGGCACCCTGCGCTGGTGTGCATTGGAATTTCAGGCGGTATATTTCTCCGGGAAGAGCATGGAGAACGATTTCAAGGCCATGCGAGAGTGGGCCGGACCTGGGGTGCCGTTCCCGGCGGCGCAGCGCCAGCCAGATTTCCGTTCCTCAGGGCCGAAGAGGCTGATGCCACAGTTGCAAATCAAGGCGCCGACAATTAGCCAATCGGCCCTGGGGAGTGTGCCGCCTTGTGGCCATGCTCCGTGGCCTCTACCATGAAAACGCCGCTCTCCCAAACAGAGTCCTTCTGCCAGCGCGAGATTGACCGGATGCTGAAGTACTCGCAGACGAAGGTGATTATGCCGGTGATCACGCTTGGTCTGCTGAACATGTTCGTAGGGAACGGCCAGTGCGTCTTCACTGACCATGAAATCATGAAAGTGTACGAGGTTGCGGTGAGACAGTTAAAAAAGTTCCTGGGCCACGACGTGCATATTGGAGCGAAGTATTATGATGCCTACGGCTCGCGGATGGATCGATATAGCGTTTTGAAATCGGTAGGACACCTCAGATACGAGCTGCTGCCGCCTTATACGACGTTTGCGTCGTCGCTGTGTAGTTGGATTCCAGAGAGGATTAGGAGCCACATCGAGCTGCGGTTGGGCGTTGTGCCGCAGTTGGGCACGGCGGCGATTCGGGTCGCCTTCGCTGAGGACAAGGAGAACTTCGTCGAGTTGATCCGTCAGCAGATTGGCAAAACGCCTGCCAATTTCGAGATTTTCAGCTTTGCAGTGATCAAGGTTCACTTGGAGAAGTTTGCCTGCAAGGTTTATCGGGATACGCGAACGTCGGCCCACGATAAGGGCGTGGACCTCTCAACCAACTTCGGCGTGGTGTATCAGGTGAAGAAGCTGCGGGTCTATACGGAGTCGGAAGCCGACCGCATTTACGCGGAACTAAAGGGAAACTTCGATAGCGAGCGGTTGCAGGACGGGAATGTTATCCTCGTGATTGACGACATTTCCAAGGATGTGAAGAAGTACCTGATAAACATGAAGGTGCAGTCCATCAGCAAAGACGACCTATTGAAGATGGTCGTCGGTTTCGAGGAATCGGAGGATCGGCAGAAGGTGCTGCGGATTGTCTATGAGGAGTTCCGGCGTGAGTACTCCAGAACGCTAAAGTGAGGGCTTACGCCGAGCTGGCCAGAAACTGGTTCGGGATGCGCTTATGGCTGGCGAATTCTTCGGCTGCGGTCTCGGCCTCACTTTCGGTCGGATAGGATATCTCGAATTTGGTGGTGTAGTCCACAGGGTAGTTTCCTTCGACAATACGGGTCGTGGCGCCACCGAAGCCATCGGCCTCGACCACCACAGCGTCATCGGAGGTTACGTCTAGGTCGGCCCGATAGATGATTTCGCCCGATGCGCTTACTGGTCAACGACAATTGTTTCTTTCCACTGGCGACGATTATAATTTGCCAGTAGTTCAGGGTTAATTCTTCATCTTATTTCTCATCATTTGTGTTCAGGTTTGGGGAGTCCCCTTCGGT
>JBKQWF010000257.1:0-14035 GCA_052139695.1 Limisphaerales bacterium | reverse complement strand
GCGTCGGTGAGGATCAGGGTCCGTTTTCTGGCCGGAGCGGTCGCCTCGGCGAGGCGACCCTACCCTTGTTAGGCCCTCCGTCACCGGCGCGTTACCGGAAATAAGTGACGCCCACGCCCGGATTTTGCGCCTTGTCAGCGTCTCTCTCTTCTCATAGAGTGCCAAAAAGCTTATGAGGACGTGGACTGCCTTCAACTCGGTCGTCCAGTTCAACCAAATAGCGATCAGTGCGTTATCCAAGAAATCAAAAGATCACGATATGAAAACAACGGTTCTCCTTCCTCTCTCCCTGGCCATTATATTGGCTGCGGGATGCTCCACCCCCTCAACCCCCCAGTCCGCTCCCGCCCCCCAGGAATCATCCGCCGCCCCCAAGGCCAATCCCACCGCCTTTGAAGGAACGTGGAAGGGCCGCGAAGTGACGACGGACCACGAGGGCGCTGCTTCCCTGACCTTCTCCGGCCAGACGCTTACTTTCCATGGCGCTGATCCGAGCGACTGGGTAAAAGGAACATTCACCCTGCGGGAGGATACGACTCCAAAACAGTTGATCGGGACCGTTACCGAGTCTGACTCGCCCGACATCATCGGCAAAAAGGTTTGCGCGATTTACAAGATGGAAGATGGCACCCTGACGATCACCGGAAACGGACCGGACGATCCGAATTTCCCTGCGGCTTTCGACGCTTCCGGATCACGGCAGTTCGTTCTCAAGCACGCGCAATAAAACCTGACGGGCTAAGAAATAACTTTGGGGGAAATTCGCCATCGCGGCTAGCCGGGACGCCTGATTTCCTACCCAACAACAACGACCATGAGTCACTTCGTCCCCCCCATGACACTTTCACGTCTCACCTCATCAACCGTGGCAGCCGCCTGCGGGCTGGCCTTTCTTGCGGCGGGCTGTTCCACCATATCTCCGGGAACCGCCCCGGCGCTGGCGGTCTTGCCTCAATTCACCGCGCCCGAGGTCCCTGCCGTAGGCCCCGAAGAAATTCCGATCGACCCGCCCAATTGGATTGTGTCCGCGGATGACCGTAGCCCTGATTTTGCAGGCAAAGGCTTGGCCCAGCATCCGATGCTCTACATCGGTGAAGGCTGCAACAAGATGTTCTTGATCAATGACGGAAAAATCATTTGGACTTTTTCCACTGGAAAAGGCTGGGAATTTGATGACATCTGGCTGCTTTCCAATGGGCACATTCTTTTTTCCCGCATGGCCTATGCGGCCGAGGTAACGCCGCAGAAGAAGGTCGTCTGGCGCCTCGACGCGCCCAAAGGAACGGAGATTCACACCGTGCAGCCCATCGGGCTGGACAAAGTTCTTGTCGTGCGCAACGGCACTCCGGCAAAGCTCATGGTCATCAACAAGAAAACCGGCGTCATCGAGGTGGAGCACGACATTCCCCAGTCTCTGACCGGCGCGGGAGTTCATGGACAATTCCGCCGCGCGCGCGTCACGGACAAGGGAACTTATCTGCTGCCTTGTCTTCAGACCGGCCAGGTCGTTGAGTATGACAAAGAATTTAACGAGATTTGGTCTTACAAAATACCTTCGCCCTGGGCGGCGATTCGCTTGCGGAATGGCAATACCCTCATTTCCGATGAACGCGAGTCTCTGGCGCGAGAGGTGAGTCCCAAAGGCGAAACGGTCTGGGAGTTCAAACTTTCCGACTTGCCGCGTGAGATTGGTTTCTCGGGCAGCCAGACCTGCCTTCGCCTGGCCAACGGCAACACTATCTTTTGCTCGCGGGCCGACGGCGGCAAAAGGCCGCAATTGGTCGAGATTACCCCGGATAAAAAAGTGGTTTGGGTCCTCAAGGACTGGAAAGACCTTGGCCCGGCGACGGCCATTCAGGTGCTCGATGATCCGGGCGTTCCGGAAAAACCGGGCGACCTGCAACGTTGAGGGCGGCTACAGAATATTCGCGGCCAATTCCGCCAACTCGGATCGTTCCCCTTTTTGCAGCTCGATGTGCGCGGAAATCGCCTGGTCGCGGAAACGGCTGATGATGTAGTTGAACCCGTTGGACGACGAATCGACATACGGGTTGTCGATTTGGTACGGGTCGCCGGTGAAAATGACCTTGGTCCCTGTGCCGACCCGCGTAATAATTGTCTTGACCTCCAGCGGGGTGAGGTTTTGCGCCTCGTCGATGACCATGTATTGGTGGGCAATGCTGCGCCCGCGAATATAGCTGAGGGCCTCGACCACAATCACGCCCGAACGCATCAAATCCGTGCTGCGGCGGTGGTCAGAACCCATGTTCAAGTCGCTTAACAGCTCCAGCGCGTCGTGAATGGGCTGCATCCACGGATTCAACTTTTCCTCCAGCGATCCGGGGAGAAATCCGAGTTCGCGGCCCATGGAGACCGTCGGCCGCGCCACGACTAATCTCCGAAATTCGCGATCCAGCACCGTCCGTTTGAGCCCCGCGGCCATCGCCAAAAGCGTTTTACCCGTGCCCGCCTTGCCCATCAAGGTCACGAGTTTCACCCGGTCATCCAGGAGGGCGTCGAAGGCAAAATGTTGTTCGCGATTGCGCGGTTTGATTCCCCAGACCCCCTCCCGGCAATCCAGGATCGGAACCAGCTTCGTCCCGGTTAAATCCACTTTGGCCAAGGCGGTGCGTTTGGGGTTGGTCTCTTCCAGCAACGTGCAGTACTCATTGGGAAAGTACTTGCCGTGGCCGTTCAAATCCAATTCTCCTTCGACCCGGAAGCGCGACATTTTCTCCGCTGACACTGTCAGTTCGACCATGCCGGTGTAAAGGTCCGTCAAAAGAACGCGGTCGGTTTCGTAATCCTCGGCGGGCAGGCCGAGGGTGTCGGCTTTAATGCGCAGGTTGATGTCTTTGGTGACGAGGATGGCGGGGACCTTCGGTTCCGCCTTATGCACCGCCAGGGCCAGGCCCACAATCCGGCTATCGACCGTGTTATTGCCAAAGGGAAATTCGCCATCGCCATTGTGTCCGTGAAAGATGATGCGCAAGGTGCCGCCGTTCTCGAGTTTGACCCCATTGTTGAGATGGCCCTTGCCGCGGAGGGCGTCGAGCGCGCGGGAGACGGTGCGGGCGTTTTGGCCCAACTCGGACGATTCTCGTTTGAAGCGGTCTATTTCCTCGATAACCTCGATTGGAATCAGGACAGAGTTGCCCTTGAAAGCCAGGATGGAATTGGGATCGTGCAGCAAAACATTGGTATCAAGGATGTAATTTTTCACTTTGAACAGGAACTCGTTTCAGCTTGGACATCCGGCCGTGCCATTCATTCAAACTACTATGAATGGCCGGCAACTGGTAATGGCCCGTGTAGAGAAAGTTGGCCAGCATGCCCCAAAGATCGAAGTCGATGAAATGCGGCTGTTCGTGCAATAAAAACGGACGTTCCGCCAGCATCATTTCAAAAGGCACCAGTTTCTGGGTCAATTCCGCGATGAGCGCATCCTGGTGGGACCGCCATTGGTCCAGGCAACCGTGCCCGAATTTCCGTTCCTTATATCGCAAGAAGGTCAGCCGCCCGGCTTTCGGCACGAATTCTTGCCAGTAAATGTCATTAAGCCTGAAACACTGGCCTTCGATCTGGTCTTCGATAAAGCGCCACAGGATGCGATCAATCCCGCGGAACGCCTGCGAAAAAAGGTCCAATTGGTATTTCCCGTCGATGTATTTGGCGATCACCTGGGAATAGTCGTCGGTTTCAAAGACAACGGTGCGGCCATCGCGAATAATGGGCACGCCATAATAGCGCTGCCGGGTCAGGCGCCAGATCAAGGCGCGGTCCTGGTTGGGAATATTGGTAAGCTTGAACGGAACGTTGGCGTACTCCAAAATGCGCCGCTGCACGAGGCAGAACGGGCTCCAGGGAAATTGAAACAATTCAATCATGTGCCAGCTCGATACACTTCCACTCTAGTGCCCCATCGCCGACTGGCAAGGCCAAAGCAACTGCGAATTGTCGATCACGGGATCCTTCGCTCCAATAATCGCCGCCTTCCAAAGATCGAGCAGGGGGCATCCCATCCAGCCCAAACGCAGGGAAAGGCAGGACGCGCACTCCGCTGCGCGCCGGGTGCCTTTGCCCGTCGAGCCGTCCCGGCGCGCAACGGAGTGCGCGCCCTACCTTTCAGTCGCAGCCGGCCAAAGCAGCCCGGTCCTCAGTGCGCCGAGGCATAGACGAGGATATTGATGAGCATCGGGTAGCCCATGGGCAGGGAAAACTTGTCGAAATAACTTTCATCGTCGCCTTCATGTTCCCAGCCGTCGCCGTAGTGGTTGTTGTGGCAGATCAGGGCCACCATGCGCTGTTTATCGTCGTAAATGGCGTAATAGTGGGGGTCGTGGTTTTTCTCCTCGAAAGGCCACTCCGGATCGTAGGAAAGGCCGGTCTGCATGAAGGTCCCCACACTCGGTATCTGCGGCTCCTTGCGGAAACTGTAAACCGTGTGGAAAATCGGATGGTCCAGCGTCAGCTCCACCGGTTCGCGGTCGGGAAAGACGCGTTTCATTTGCTCGTAGAAATGCTGCCACTGGTCGTCCCCCCAAAAATCATCCGCCATGAGAAAGCCTCCGTTCATCAAGTAACTGTGCAAGGCCGTAACTTCCTCGCTGCTCAGCACCAACCGGCCGGCCGCAGCCAGATAGACAAAAGGGTACTTGGACAGATCCTCTGGAGTAATATTGATGAAATGCAGGCCCGGTTGAATCTTGAGACTCGTCACCTGGTAGAGGCGATAAATGAGATTCAGGTCCGCTTCCGGCGAGTCGTCGTCCCAAACTCGTCCTCCGCCAAAACGGCCGCCCCTGTCCGGCGTAAACTGCAGGCGCGCGAAAGTGAAAACGTCGTTCTTAAAGGACGGATTGAGCGCCTTCGCCATCTCGTCCTGTTCGGCTTGCCTTTCCGGCGGAATATAGCCTCCTCGTCCAAAACGTCCCCGCCCCCGCCCGCGGCCACCACCACCGCCCCAGAATTGCGCGTGGGCAGAAAACAAGAGCGCGGCCATGAGCAGCACAGTGCCAACGGCAAAGGCGCTGCGCCGCCTCGGCAGCAGATGTTTAATCTTCAACATGACCGGGCGTCATCAGCATAGCCTGCCGCAAGAGATTCGCAAGAGGCGGTGTCCCCAAGGTCAAATCGCATAAAATGAAGTTTATGAAGACCAAAGGATGGTGGTAAGATAACTGTGCGGACCCGGCTCAATAAACCCGCCTTGTTTACGCGCATCGAGGTGGAGTGTGCCTAAACTGGGGATTTTTTCTGGGGAGGAAATTGTCCGTATTATGGAATCCGAAGGTTACGTTCGCGCACGGCAAAAGGGCAGTCGCTTGATGATGCAACGACAGACGGATCGGCACCCTCCAATCCATCATCCGCCAATCCGGCATTGCGCGGAAACGCTTTTTGGTTTGATATTCATCCCGAGCGACGCGCCTATTGTTGAGCCACTCGTCTTGCAAAACTTTGAACACATCCGCGATCAAACCAGCGGCAGCGGGGTGAATTTCGCTCCGAGGATGGGCTCGCTTTTCGTTTGCAGCCATTCCTCCAGGACGGCGGCATAGACGGAGCGGAAATCGACGTTAAAGCGCAGGTCACCCTCGAACAAATCTTCCGGCGCCAGGCTGGGATAACGGCCGCGCAAGCCGGCTTTCACTTTTTTTCCAATGACAAACATCGGCGCGGCTGCGCCGTGATCGGTGCCCCCATTGGCGTTTTCCGAAACGCGCCGTCCAAATTCACTAAACGTCATAAGCAGGATCCGGTCAAAATTCCCCTGGGCCGTCAGGTCCGCGACAAACGCCTTGGTGGAGTCGCCCAGGTCTTGCAGCAGCCGGGCGTGCTGATTACTTTGATTGACGTGTGTGTCGTAGCCGCCTTGCGAGACATAATAGATGCGCGTGGGCAAGCCGCCCGCAATCAGCCTGGCCACCAGCTTGAGCGATGAAGCCAGGGCGGAGCCGGGATATTCGGCTTGGTTTTGCACGCGTTTGGTGATGGCCAGAATTTTGTCGGAACTGACTTGGGCATCGAGGGAGGTGCGCCGCAGGAAATCCAGCGCGGAAACATGGCTCGCCAGCGGCCCGCCAATCGCGCCGATCACCGCGCCGGAATTATCATGGCCAACCTCTTCCATCGAAGCTTGGTTCAGTTCGCGAAACGTCCTTTCCTCGGCATTCATTTCGCCGTCCGCGGCGCGATGCCCGCCCATGATGAAACGATAGTTTTGCGGGTTGTCCAGGCAGATTCCGGTCGGAGTGCGGGAATTGAAGGCCTGGGGCATCTGCCGGCCAATGGTCACCCCGACCGTGGGGTCCGCCCCGGCGCAGGCGTTGTCAAAATAACGGCCCAGCCAGCCGTAGCTCTCCACCTTTTCCGCGGCGCTCGCGGTCTGCCAGATTTCGGTCGAGCGGAAATGGGAACGATTCGGATTGGGATAACCAATGCCCTGAATCAGGGTCAAATGCCCGGCGTCGTAAAGTGCCTTGAAACCGGTCAGGCTGGGATGCAAACCGACTTGGTCGTTGATCTTCAAAATGTTCTTGGCGGACAACCCGATCGTCTTGCGCGCCTGCTGATAATGATCATTGCCGTAGGGCACCACCGTGTTGAGCCCGTCGTTGCCCCCTGCCATTTGCAGGACGACGAGGATAGGCGAGTCTTTGCCGGTGGCCGTCTGGGTGGCCGACTCCGCCGCGGCAGCATGGAGCGCGGAAAAAGTGTTGCACAAGAACGCCGGCACCGTGCCGGCCAGGGCGCCGCCAAGGACGCTGGTGCGAAGGAATTCACGGCGGGTTTGTAGAGCAGGAATAGTTTTCATGGGGCTAGGCGATTTGATATTCCGGGGTGGACATGAGCAGGCGAATAACGTGGCGAATATCCTGGTCGGTCAATTCGGAGCGCGCGGCGAGGTAGGCATCCAGGACATCGCGGTGCTCCGGCGATAATTGGCCGGGAACAAAACGGTTTTTAATGGCGCTGATGAGAGTGGCGGAATCGCGCCGTTCCCAATCGGCTACAATATTATTGACATCAACCGGGGCCATATCGCGGGCGGCGGCATTGGCCATGGCGGCGGCCAGCTTCTGGGCGCGGCGCTGTCCATGCGCGCCGAGGTCGCCCTGGCCGTCCACCAGAATCGCCGCCTGATTATAACGAGCCAGCAAGGTATTGGTGGTGATCCAGCTCAGGCCGCCGTCCCAGCCTTTGACATTAGGCGGGGCGAGCAATTCCTGGCCCAGATTGCGGGTCATTTCCATCATGACAATGGGCGGCGGCGGGGGCCGCTGCAGCAGCCGAACCGACCCAACCAGCCATTGCACGGGGCTCTTGATCTGGCTGCGCATGACCGAATCCGCGTAAAACTCTTCGGAACGAAACATCGCGCGCAAGAAGGGCTTAAAAGTCTGGCCATGCGCGCGGAAATTATCCGCCAAGGCGTCCATCAATTCCGGGCTGGGATCGTCTGAGGCAAAGAACTTCCAAAGCTTCGCGGTAATGAAACGGGCCGCTTGCGGTTGGGCCACCATGGCTTCCAGCACTTGCCGTCCCGTCAGCGGGCCAGTCACGCCCAGAACGGTCTTCATGCCGGTATCATGCATCGCCGGGCGATACCGATATTGGTCGTCCATGCGGTCCAGCGACCAGCCCGTCATGGCGCGGGCCGCTTCGGTCACGTCCTTCTCGGTATAATGGCCTTCGCCCAGGACGAACAGTTCCATGCTCTCCCGGGCAAAATTCTCATTGGGGTGTTCCTTGCGGCTTTGCGCCTGGTCGAGCCAGATGAGCATGGCGGGGTCTTGCGCCACGGCCTCGAGCATATCAATCCAGGGGCCGGTTCCAATGCGGCGGAACGTCTCGATCTGCAACCACATGAAAAAGGCCTCCCGGACTTTGACCGCGCTGGTGGCAAAATGGCCGTGCCAGAAGAGGGTCAGCTTCTCCTGCAAGGGCCTCGGTCCCTGGGCCATCCGTTGCAACCAATCCCCGCGGATTTCCTGCATGTGCTGGTTCTGTTCCCGCTGGATTTGCTGCTCCATGCCCCGCAACTTTTCCGCTGCCTCCCTTTTTTGCTCGTCGGTTTGCGCGGAATTCTTCACTTCGCGGCTCATTTGCCGCAACTGGCGGACGCGCTCGTTGCGGGCACGATCGGGATGGGCCCAATCGGGACGGGTATCTGATTCCGCAATTCTGTCGAAATCGACGAAGAAAGCCACGGCTTCATCCGGCGTCTTGCCGGCCAGGGTGCGAATCTCATCAGGAGTTCCCCCAAATCCAGCCCGGTTATAGAGATGGGCAGCGGCCGCCTCGTTCCATTTTTCGGCTGGCAGTGGCTTCAACATAAACACTAGGACGCAGGCGGCAGGCGGCGGGTTACACGATTAAAAGCGCGGCCGAAAATCAGACATCTCCGATCGGACGCCATAAGGGACAATAATTCGCTCCATTCACGTACTATAACCGCACAGGTGAAGTTGGGCAACTGAAAGCCTGAAAGCCAGCTCCATCCACGAGGCACAAGCGCGTCGGGATTCCGATCTCTATTTCGGCGGCAAGAACTCCTGTTTCAGCCCAGAAGCTGGAATCACCAGGAAATGCGGATCACGGTGTATTAAAGTCGCGCCGCGCACTGAGGCCGTCGCGGCAATCAATATGTCCATCGCGGAAACACGAGTCGTCGCCGCTATTCTCAAGTGAAGCGCTTCGCTTCGGATGGCCTCATCCACATTCACGACTTCGTTTAACAACGTCCGATACCGATTCAGTTCCGTAGCGCGCGTCACGTCGTCAACCCCAAGTTGGTGCAAACGCAGATCAAACTCGAACAACGCCAGAATGGAAGTCCCCGCCACGACAGAAGAATCCTCAAACAACGCTTGAACGCGAGTCGCTCCCGGTTCGGCGAGGTAATGGGCCAGCAGGGCTGAGGTATCCAGCAGGTGGGTCATTGCCGTTCGTCGGCTTGGTCGAGCTTGTCATCCTGCTCGCGCTCTCGAATCAAATCGCCGACGGGGTCGGCACTCGGCTTCAGCCAACGCCTTCCCGCGCCCATCAGTTCGGCGGCCAGTTTACCCCGGTTGGGCAGCGGTTTGACAAGGATCGTGCCCTCGCTCGACTTCGCCCACTCCAAATGTGTCCCGGGATGAATGTCAAAATCACGGACGATTTCCGGCGGGATGCTCACCTGATTGCTTTCGGTCACAATCGTTGTCATCAAAACAGAATACATCATCCGTTCTTGCGCAACAAGCCGCAAAACCGGAAGTTCCGCGGAGCTGGGCAATCCTGGAGCAGTTCATCCAGCGTAGTGGGGAGATCTGGCTCAGCCTTGAGCCGTAAGGCGCTGCCACCTCAACTGATTTAGTTGACGCTCCAGACTACGCGCGAGGCGAATTCCTCGGGCTTGAGTTTGTTGCCGGAGAGGTCGTCAATCTCGGCTTTTTTCGTTTTGACAGTCAGGCGGGCGGGGTTCCCGGCGTCATCGACTCCGGCCACGGTTACGACGACAGCATCCCCGTCCTTGAGATTGCGAATGTGTTTGGCCTCGGGCAGCGTTTGAATAATCGCCTTGACCAATTGATCGAGACGCTCCTGGCTAAAATCACCCGTCTTAAAACTGCCGCCGCGGAAAAACGTCCCTCCCTGGGTTTGGGAAAAACGAGGCTGGCCTGAATCCGATTCCAATGCTTTCTTCGCCCGGTCCCAGTCTGATTCATCATCGGCTGCGGCATGTTTGGGTTTGGTCTCCGTGCTGGCCAGGACAATGCTGGTCTGGCCATGGAACAGCACGCCGAAATCCTCAATATAAGCGGGCTCATTCATTTGCCAGTTACTCCAGTTGAAGGCGAAGACTGGTTGCGATTCGTTTGCCCCCACGTGAGAAATTTTGTCCTGCAAGAGCTTGTCCATGATTTTTAAGTCCGCCTGCAAGTCGCGCCGGGTCTGGGGATTGAGCGGACGAATGGCGATAACAGCGGGAGCGGTTCCAAATCCGAAGCGCGACAGGGCATGCGACGCCGATTTGGAGCGGGGCGTCGTTTGAGCCTCAAGGGTCCAGAGGCCGCCAGCATCGCCGGCCGCGGCATTGGCACTGGCCAGCGCGGCGGAGGCAATTTGGCCGGCGTTGGCCAGGGCCGTCGAAGCGGTTTGGCCGGCATCGGCAACATTGGCTTTGGCCGCGGCCATCGCGGCATCAACCGCTTGCTTAACCTGGCGCATGACATCGTCGTTGACCGCGTCGAGTTTGGCCTTTTCGGCGGCGAGTTTGGCCTGGGCCTCATTGAGCTTGGCGGTGACGCGGTTGAGCGCCTGGACATCCGCGTCGAGGTTGGTTTGAGTTGGGTTGGCGCCGTTTGTGCCGGCGGCCTGAACAGGCTGCTGGGCCTCGGCGCAATCTGTCAAAAAAATTGCCGCGAAGGGCAAAACGAGGGAGAGAGCGATTGCTTTCATGTAGTTTCCTTTTTCTATTGGGTTAATGATCTTTGCGGAGGCATCTCGGCGGCGGCCAGTTCGTAAAGGCCTTCCTGGGTCGTTTCAAATTCGTCTTGTGTATTGACAGCGACGGCTTCCACATCCTGGCGAAGGGTGGCCAGCTCAAGGGCGCGTTTGGCTTCCATCCGCCCGATGGCTTTGATGAGGGCGGCTTGATAGGCCTCCCGTTGCCCGGCTTCAAGGGCGGCGAACTCCTTTAATTGACTCTGCACTTGCCCCGTCACTTCCGCGCGCAGCCGCGCATTGTCCGCCGCGGAAGGACCCGTCTGGCGGCCCAAGGCAAAACCCATTCCCACCAAAACAATCACCGTCGCGGCCGCCCGCAATAAATCGGCTGGGGAAAAACCGAATCGCGCGCCAACCGCGCTGATCTTGGCCGCGGGAGGCGTGGCCACTTTCCAAGTTTGCAATTGCGTCCGTGTGTTTTGCAGTATTTCAAATCGTTCCTGGCAGTCCGGGCAGTCCCGCAGATGCTCCTTGATCCGCGCCAGACGCGCGTGGTTGCCGGTTTCTCCGTAGAGGAGTTCAATCCACTCTTCAGGCTTTGGATGGTTCATAAGACAAATCTTTCTTGGTCGCGGTCAGCGGTTTCGGGCTGGGGGTGTTCGAGGCAAAATAGGGCTTGAGGCGGCGGCCCAATTCTCCCAGCGCCTCAGACATGCGCCATTTCACGGTGCCTTCCGGCACGCCCAAAACGTCGGCGATTTCGCGAAATTTCAATCCCTCATACTCGCGCAGGATCAGCACCGCTCGTTGCTCTTCTGGTAAGGATAAAACCGCGTCCCGCACCAGGTCCGATCTCTCCCGCTCCAACAATTGCTGATCCGGCGCCGGATCAGCGGACGCTGTCTGCTCGGTCGCGGACGCTTCCAACAATACCTCGGCCCGGCGGCCAACGCGACGGTAGTCGTCATGACAGAGGTTGATGGCAATCCGCCACAGCCAGGTGGAAAACTTCCGCCCCGCCACGAAACCGCCGCGTTGCGAATAAACCCGGGTGAAGGTTTCCTGCGCCAAGTCCTGTCCGCGGTGCTCGTCGCCCGCCATGCGAACGCATAACCGGCGAATCGGTTGCTGCCAGCGCTGGACCAGTTGGGCAAAAGCTTCGTGATCACCACTGGTTTGCACCAGGCCCATCGCCTCCTCGTCCGTCAATGGCGGACGCGCGAACAGCAATCGCACCAGCGTATTCATTGTCCGGAAGGCAGCCGCGTGGCGCGGCCGGCCTTCAGTCAATAGATGATACGCTCCAGAGTGGGATTTGGTTGGCGAAAAGTGAAAGACTAATTCAGAGGCACGCCCTGGCGGATGTAAGTGGGCACGTCCAGGTCTTCGCCGTGGCGGACGGTGGGCTCGCTTTTGTCGAAACGGCCTTTGAAGACGATTTCCAATGGCAATTCCTTTTGCAGGCGGGAGGACCGCTTGCGGGAACGGCCCGTCTGCCCGCGGTAAAGCTGCTCCTTTTTCTCGTCCGTGAAGGTGGGAGGAGGCACGACGAAACGGGAAGCGGGCCGGTCTTTGGCGGCGGGATCGAGGAATTCCAAGGGCGCGGGAACGGTGGGGTTGGACTCTTGCGCGACCGAGGGAAGCGCGGCGCCGTCCGGCTGCGGCTGGCTGGAGGCGATAAGGGTGACGGAAATCCGTCCGGCAAATTGCTGGTCGATGGCCGCCCCAAAAATAATATGCGCGTTTTCGCAATGCCGGCGGAGCGGTTCCATTAACTTGTTGACCTCGGTCATCATCAGGTCCGGACCGCCCGCGACGCTGATGAGGACGGAATCGGATTCCGTCAGGACCTGGCCGCCGTCAAGCAAAGGATGGGCCAGGAGCTTTTCCATGGCCTGCTCGGCGCGCTTTTCGCCGGCGGCTTCGGCGGTGGCAAACAGGCTGGCGGCGTGGCGCCCGCGGGTGACGGAGCAAAGATCGGCGAAATCGACGTTGATCAGTCCGGTTTGCGTCAGGAGCCGCCAAATGCCGCGCAGGCCTTCGGTCAGAAGGCTGTTGCTAATGGCAAAACCTTCCAGAACGCTGGTTTTTTCATCGAGCAACTTGAAAAGCTTTTGATTGGGCAGGCAGATCACGGCGTCAGCCGCCGCTTTGAGCCGCTGCAGACCTGTCTGGGCCTGGAGTTGCCGTCGAGCGCCTTCAAACTCAAAGGGCAGGGTGACCAGGGCCAGGACCAACGCGCCGCTTTCGCGGGCCACGCGGGCAATGACCGGCGCGGCGCCCGTGCCCGTGCCGCCGCCCAATCCAGCCAGCAGGAAAATGATGTCCGCCCCGGCGCAAAAGCCCCGAAGCTTTTCGAGGTCTTCCTCCGCCGCGGCGCGACCCAGATCAGGGTCGCCGCCGGCGCCCAAGCCGCGCGTGCGGGAAACGCCCAGGACAAACTTGGCCGGCGCAGGGCAAGCGTCCAGCGCTTGCGAATCGGTGTTGATGGCGAAAAATTCCACGCCGGAAAAGCCGGCCTTGGAGGCGAATCCGGCGGCATTGCAACCAGCGCCGCCAACGCCGAAGACTTTGAAGGAAAGCTTCTTCTGCACGGCCGGCGGGGCGGGAGCTTCAGGAGAGGTGCTCATGGTTATTTCTTAAACATTTCCTCAATGGTCTTTTTCAGAGAGTCGGCAAAACCGTTGGCCGGTTTGCGTTTTTGTTGCAGGGAACCAAATTTGACCAAGCCAATCGCGGTGGCGAATTCCGGCTGGTCCAAGGCGGACTTAAGCCCACTGATGGAATTGGTCTTGCCTAAAAAAGCCGGGAGAGCAAAGACGTCCGCCGCCAACTCCCGAATTCCAGGAATCCTCGCCCCGCCGCCACAAAGGAACACGCCGGCGCGCAGATGATCGAGCAATCCGGGGGAAGAAAGCTCCGATTCGATCAACTCGAAAGTCTCCCGCAAGCGCAGGGCCATGATGCGGCGAAGATGCTCCAGGTTGACCGATTTCTGCGGCAAGCCCAGTTCGCCCGGGGTGGAAAGCGTCTGGCCTTTGAGGGCGGTTTCGATCAAGGCGGAGCCGTGTTCGAGCTTCAACTGCTCGGCCCGCCCCAGCGGCACCTTCAGACCATAGGCCAAATCATTGGAAACATGGTCGCCGCCCACCGCCAGCACGCCGGTATGCTTGATAATGCCTTCGGAATAGACCGCGTAATTGGCCGTGCCGCCGCCGAGGTCGATGACAAGTGAGCCCAACTCTTTTTGTTCGTTGGAAAGGAGCGCGAGCGCGGAGGCCAAACCCGTAAAGACGATTTCATCCACTTCCAAATGCAGCCCTTTGACCACGGCGATCGAGTTCTTGAGCCGATCGACGTGCCCATGCACCACGTGGACATCCACCTCGACCCGCGCGCCGTACATTCCCACCGGGTTCAGGATGCCGTTCTGTCCATCCACGTGGAAATGCTGGCGAATGGCGTGAACGACCGTGTGGTCGGCCGGGAGGTTGATCGCTTTGGCGTTTTTGATCACGTCCTGCACGTCCTCGGCGGTAATTTCGCGATCAGCGGAGACCACCGGATGGACCCCGTGGTTGTTGAACCCGCGCACGTGATT
>JBKQWF010000256.1:0-14473 GCA_052139695.1 Limisphaerales bacterium | reverse complement strand
GAACCCATTGCTGGAGTTGGGCGCGATCAGGCTCCGATAGCGTGACGGCAGGAGCGATTTTAGCCATGCCGCGAATTTTAACAGAAAGTTGACATATGTCTAGCTATTTCAGGGACACTACACTAGGAAATCAACGGGGGACGAACGCCGCAAGCGAAGCGCGGGCCTTGCCGTGCCTGGCTGACAACCTGTCTTAAAAAGTGGAGCTTAACCGTCTGCCATGCTGCCATGAACCAAGCATACCCGATCCTCTCACCAATGCAATCAAACGGTGAGGTGCGATTCAATGATATCAGGCAAGGTAGGGCGCGTCACTCCGTGCGCGCCGCCTCGGCGGGCAGGGGACTGCCATCTTCATCGGATTCGGCCACGAATTTGGTCCCCTTTGCCCGCTGGTCCGTTGGCAGGGCTTCAAACAAGGCAAAGATGCCGGGTCCAAAACGGCCACGCGCGATTGGCAAAACCTGTAGTGTCAAAACGAAATAATCCGGTAAAACCGATTGGTGGCGTTAGGTGTTAAATCAATTACTTGACCCTGGTTGCCGACGACGGTGGCGGGGCTTTCGAGAACCTGCCATTCCGGATCTGTCAAATCATTTTTAAACTGCACCTGGTAGCCGGCGCCAGGCGCTGAAGGCCATGACAGCACCAGCGGTTGATCGGCGGAGAACTGGCCGTTGGCCGTTTGCCAGGCCATGCCCGAGAACTTCAGCGCCGTCGCTTCGTTGGTGGAACCCGTGGAACCGGCCGCCGCCAGGGAGAGGGCAAACACACGGCAATGACGGAAATGACCACCAATAGTTCGACCAAGGTGAATCCGCAACGGGGCTGCGCCTCCGGTCCAGGACGATTCTGTTGGCCAGGTGATAAGGGCAAACGGAGAGTTTTGAGTACATTCATAACGTCCTTCGTAAGGCGGAGGTTTTATCACTGCGCTGTTCAGACAAGTTTTCGTCCTTTATTAATAACTCGGCCCCAGCGCGGAAATCTTTCAGTTTTTTTTGTGGGGTTGCGTTGGGCGGGGCGGCGATGAACTCTGAGCTCTGCCGGGTTGGGGGCCGCTGTTCGGACCGTGATAGAAAAAAAGAGCCACAGATCAACACAGATAACGAGATTGTCCGCTCCCGCATTTGCGTTCATCTGTGTTTATCTGTGCCCATCTGTGGCCGATCTCCTCGCTGCGTCCTTCGAGAAGATCGTTTTCACGGTTCGATCCTGCTCCGTTGCGTCAAGGGCGCTTACCTGAAGAGCACGGACATCTCCCCTTTTTTCATGCGGGCGCTTTTTATTTCTTGCCCGGCTTTTCGAGATTGGAAACGCGGTCTTCCAAATCGGCTAATTTCCTGCGGCGGTTTCCTCTTTTTGTGGCGCTTTCAAAAAAGCTCACGCAGACGGCGATGAGTCCCAAAACCAGACACAGTTCAAACAATCTGAATAATCCAAAGTGTCCTCTCATATACTCCCATACGGCCCCGGCCTCCCCATCTTGCACTCGTTTTAATTGGTTTGGGTCTGGGAGTTGGCTAGAAAGCTCTCCACTTGGTCCATGACCGTGGCTTCGTTGAACTTCGAGAGCACCTCGCTCTGTGCTGTTTCCGCCATCTGCTGGCGCAAGGAGGGGGAAATAAGGAGTTCCTGGATGCGCGCCGCCAATTGCGGCACATCGCCTGGAGGATACGTCAGCGAGTTTTCGCCATGCCGAAAAAGTTCCTCCGCGCCGCCGGGAGTCGAGGCAATGACGGGCAAGCCGCACCCCATCGCCTCCAGCGGGGTGAAGGGGAACGGTTCCGCCCACTCTGGCGGATGCAGCAACACATCATGCTGTTTGTAAACCGCGGGCAAATCATGCGCTGCATTGGAAACGGCAAGGAATTCGACCGGGAGTTGATTGGCCAGGGCAAAGGAGCGTAATTTCGCCACAAAATCCGATTCGCCGCGCCCGTAAATGCTCAGGGTTATCTTGATCCCGGCCCGGCGGGTCATTTGCAGAGCCTTTAATGCCGTCAATACTCCGCTTTCCGCGACCAGTCGGCCAACGATGAGAAATCTTGTCATCGGCGAACCGGGTGGTTTCACGGCGCCGACGCAGGCCGCCGCGATGCCCGGGTAAATGACGTCGGCGTGCCGGACGCAAAAGCCGACCTGCTCCGTCAAACGTTTGAGTGCCTGGCTGCAAAAATAAATATGGTCGAACTGGAACCCGGCGATGGAGTTTGGTTCGACTGCGGCAAGGTCCTTTCCCTGCGCAAAGAGGACCGGCAGACGGTCGTAACCTTTCTTCAGGCGGGTGGGCGCGGTCTTGTCGAGGCGCCCGCGCTCCCCGCTCATCTCCAACGCAGTGCGGCTGGATTGCTCGAGCAGGGGAAGGGAAGGCGAATTCCAAAAACGAAGCCACGGGTCTTCGCGGACGTTGGCAGAAAGCCAGTGATCATGGACGTCGTACACCACCGGCACCGTGGAGTTGCGCAACGTAAAAAGCAGGGACTTGGAAATGCCATGCAGGCTGAAAACGTGGACCACCTCTGGCTGGAATTCCTCCAAAGCTTCCATTAAGACGCGGTTATTGTGCAGTTCCAGGGATTTCAGTTGCAGGTAGGAGGTGACGCCCGGCTGGCCATACACGCCATTAAGAAGGAGGCGGCGCTGCGCCTGCTCGTCCCGCTGCTCGGTGCGCAATCCGAAGTTGGAGGTAAGAATGGAAACCGTATGCCCGCGCATCCGCAAGGCATCGGCCACCTTTTGGCAGCGATGATCGAAGGTGCCCGCGAGGTGCGGCGGATACAAATTTGTCAAAGCCAATATCTTCATGGATTCGACCTAATCCTCCGGCATGGGTTGCCCTTTGGTTTCCGGCAGAAAAGGCAGGGCAAACAGCGCCAGCAAATAAATCAGGCTCACCCAGCAGCAGGCGCTGCGAAAGGCGGCCAGCTTGACGTCCGCGGCGGCGCCGGGCGGCGCCAGGCGAAGTTGCAGCAATCCCAGCGTGAAAGGGCCGCTGGCGGCGACAAATCGCCCCACGTTGTAGCAAAAACCAGTTCCCGTGCTGCGCAGCCGCAAGGGGAAAAGCTCGGGCAAATAAATGGCGAATCCCGCGAACAACGACAGTTGGAAGAAGCCCATCAGCGGGCACCAAAGAAAAATCTGCCAGGGCTGCGTCAAATATTTGAAGGTCACAACCGTGCTGGCATAAGCGCAAATGGCCGACAGGGCGAACACTTTCTTGCGCCCGTAATTGTGCGCCAGTTTGGTAAAGGCCATCATGCCGAAAAAGGAGCCGGTATTCTGCACGATCATGGTCAGCCCCACCCACATCAGCCGCCGTCCGGGCATGTCCGCTGGCGGAACGTGCTGGGCGTTGAGCGCCTTATTGATGACATCGTTCACCAGTTCCGGGCTGAAAAATCCGATGCCCCACAAACCCACCACTCCAGCGACGCACAGCAACATTCCGAAAAGTGCCGGCTTGCGCCAGCGCGCCTCGCCAAAAAGCGACGCATACGAACCAAATCGCGCGCCGGTGATTCTGCCTTTCTCGCGCGCCGTCACCCATTTTTCCGGCTCCGGCAAATTAAATTGGAAGAAGACGCAAACCAAAGCGGGCAGCGCGCCCAGCCAGAAGAGCATCCGCCACGCCCCGCCGCTTCCCCAATAACCCAGCGCCACCGCCGTCGTTCCCGCCAGGATGTTGCCGACCGCGGACAACGCCTGCAACAAGCCGAGCGCGTGCGGACGGGAACTGTCTGGCAGCGAATCAGCGCACAAGGCCACGGCCAATCCAAAAACCCCGCCGACCCCCAAACCGGTGATAAATCGATACACCGAAAAATCGGTGATGCTGGTTGAAAATCCGGACAGACCCGTGCAAAGCCCGTAAAGCAGAATGGTGACCGCCAAGGCGCGCGAGCGCCCGATGCGGTCGCCTACCGCGCCAAAAATGAGACCGCCCGTCGCCCAACCGATGACGAAGATGCTGGTGATGGATGCGCCATATTCCTTGATTCTTTCCGGCGGCGTTCCGGGCTTCATCAGCGCCATCACCGCCGGGTTGCGCGCGATGACGAAAACCTGCTGTCCAAGACAATCGAAAAGCCAGGCCAGCGAAGCCAGGATGAAGATTTTTTTTTGATAGCCGGTAAGAGGTTTCCACCAGGAACGCGAAATGGACAAGGCCGGCTGACTTTGAACTTTAGCATCCATGAAACGCGTTGCTGTTCTTATGGCACGCCGTTTGCCGTTAAGCAACCAATTACGATCATGCTTCGTAACGCGTCCGGGACAGTGGGCCTAAGAAGGGTAGGGTCGCCTCGCCGAGGCGTTCCTTACCGTCCGTGACTGGCGCATTACCATGCTTCAGGCACGGCCCTCGTTTTACTTCTTTGGGCGAGCACTTTTAGCGAGGTACCGACAACCGCGTCCACCTATTGGTTGAGGTTGATGCGGGCGGAGCAATGTTGCTGAAGCCAAGCCACATCCTGATCGTTTGGCGCGAGAATAGCGCCCTGCATGGTATAGCGATTAAGGGGCGGCTCGGTGCGGAGATCCAGCCATTTATGGATTTCCCCATGGCCGTCCGCAAATGAAATGGCGCTGCAGCCGTTGTGATAGTTTGCCGGGATGTTGCCCAAGGTGGCACTGGCGTTGGTCAAGTCCATTTCCACCACGAAAAAGCCGTCGTTAATGGAATCCGCACGCTCATCAACTAAAACAAACGCACTGGCCGGGGGCGGACTGATGATGGCGGAGAGCTTGTTGGGATTGGTGTAATCCGCTATGGGCGCGTCCGGCCAGTCGCTCCCGTTCATCCGCAAGTTCATCGAGACGGAGCGGACCAGGGGTGTTGGATCCGATGGGCATTTATAGATTCCCAATGACCGGGAATAAGGCCAAAGCTGTCCAAGCGGACTCATCAGTTGCAGAACATTGGTGTTGTCCGTATCGTCTGGATTGGACCAATCCTCCCAGCCGGACGCCCAATCGACCGGTTCATCTGCCAGTCCCGCCCAAGCCACGTTGGTGGCCAGACCATCGTGATTGTCGCCCGAGTAGGCCAGCCAGGCCCCAGTCAACTGTTTCATGTTGGAAAGACATTTAATCCCTTGGGACTGCCCTTTTGCCTTCGCCAAGGCGGGAAGCAGCATTGCGGCCAGAATTCCGATAACGGCGATGACCACCAGCAATTCTATCAGTGTAAAGGCATTTAGAACGCGTTTCATAGATTGGCCGGCCAAACCCAGTCGCCTTTTGTATAGGGATATCCCTTGCTTCCGGGTGCGCCGCCATCATCGCGCCCCTTCCACCCTATGGAATAAAGGCAGAATCTATTCGTGGCGGAGCAACGATAATGAAGCGGTCCGCCGTCGATGACATCGCCAGGAATTCTGTCAATGAAACGTGGAACCAGGTCATCCAATGTCGCGGGATAGCTGCCTTGCGCCAGAAGGTATCGTTCGAGGGCGCAGGCCACGCGGGTTTCGTTGATTTCGGTTTGAACATACACCGCGGTTTGGCAGATCTGGTCGAGATCGAAAGAGAATCTGCGCAGATACGACTTGGGCGCCCAGTGCGCCGAAAGCCTTGCAAATCTTCCGAGGGCATGTTTCAGCGGCTTCAGGTTGACGATGCGTTCGTCGGCCTGCGTCGCATCGATCACCTTGGTATCAATGTCCACGATGGCGGCCGCACCCAGATACGCCCAACCGCGCGGCGACGCGCCCGCCACAAACGCATTCCAGTCGCCTTGCCGTATATGGTCGTTGTCAATATAATAATTTCTTCCCGCCAGTTGTTCCAACGTCGGAGGTTCCGGACGCCAGCAGACGGCTTCCCGTTCCAGTCCGAGAGCTTGGTTCATCGCCAACAGGACGTTGCCCGGCTTTAGGCGGCCTTCTAACGCAATCAATTGGGATTCACTCCATGAATTAGATTGGATGCCTTCGGCAATCAGGTTGGCGCAGCCCCCTCTGCCTTGCAGGTCAATCCACGCCGCCAGCATGGTTACGGGCTTCTGCGCTTCCAGCAACCCTCGGCAAGTATCGTCGAACAAGGCGATATCGTCCAAGGCCGCGCCAGGCTGGTTCAATAACAGATGACATCTCGCCCGTGTGGACATGGTTCGCGCCACGGCGAACCAACCCCTGATGCTGACGACGGGAACCTTGCCCGGTTCGCTGTAAGCGTTTTGAATCCGAGCCGAAGGGCGTTCTAATGTCTGGCGCATCACCTCAAACTCCGGCTCAAAGATGGCGTTGGACTGGAGAAAGCCGGCCGCGATTTGCGGGTTCAGATTCTCCACTTTGGGTTGCTGCCCAGGCTTAAGTTTGACGAAAAGGTCTGAGCTCGGGCCAAACCACTGTTGCATCTCCGGGACGGCGAGAGCATTCTCGTCGTCTGCCACCGGCGCAGGGGTGTACCGCGCCCAATCGAGGGGAATGCCTCGCAATTCCAAACTCCGCCGGCAATCTTCCCAGGCCCATTTCCCGCGCCAGAGTTCCTCGGCATAAAACAGAGGGATGGCCGTCGAACCGACGGCCAGGACGAGAACCAGACCGAATGCCCATGTCCTGAAACCGACCGTCATATCACTAACCTCGGTTTGTCATATAAGTAAGTTGCGGATATCCATCGCTAAATGATTTGACCGAGCCGAGCGGGGAACGTCACGGCGATAAATCATCGATTCTGGGACGGGAGAAATTGGGGACATAGCGGTCGCCTCGGCGAGGCCACCCTGCCTTTTCCAGGCACGGCGTCGTTGACGCATGGCCAATTACGCGAGCCATTTCCAGACCCGCAAGGCTTCCAGCGCGCTCCAGGCTTGGGCGTCGCAGCCGCGCGGTTGGTGCGGTTCATCGCCGTCGAGAATTTCCGGCAGTTGTCCCAGGCAGTCGGTCAATAATAAATGTTCCATGCTGCCCAGCGTCGCCCGGGCCGCCGCCACCGCCGGCCGCGCCTGGTCCCAGGCCCTGGCCAGCGCCTCGCAACCGGTCGGCAGCATCCACGTCCAGGCGGTGCCGTTGTGGTAAGCGGGCTTGCGTTGTGTGTCCTCGTCGCCAGCGTAACGGCCCCAATAGGGTTCCCGCGGGTTGTTCAAAGCGCGTCCATCCGCGCCATAGAGCGGCAGCGGCGGCGAAACTGGCAATGGTGCCAGCGAGCGCAAGGCTCCTGGAACCAGCAGATACTTCCCGGCCGCTTGCACCGCGCGTTGCGCCTGCGTTCCGGTGAAAAACCCGAACGCAATGGCGAAAAGGTAATTGGACCGCAGCGCATTGTCCCGCACCGCAACCGCGGCGGATTCGCCGCGCCGCGCCACGAGCAAGTCAGCCACGTAACCTTCCGCTTCCAGCCAGAAGTATTTGCGCAGAGATTCCTCAGCCCGATTAGCCAAAGCCTCCCATGCTTCCGCGCCGGACGGAACGCCCAGCCGCTGCAACTGCCGCAGCAGGCGAATCCATAAAACCTGGATTTCCACCGGATAACCTTCCCGCGGTGTGCAGGCCGGGTAATTCGTGTCCATCCACGTAAAATGCGCCGGGCTCCAGATCAAGCCGGACGCTGGGTCCATGCGGATGCCGTTCGGCGTGCCTTTGGCGTAGCCGAGAGCGATGTCGCGCAAAACGTCCGCCACGCGGCGTCCCGGCGTGTCCACCACCATTTCATACAAACTCGCGTGCAAATGTTCGGACGCCTCTTCGCAGACGATGCCATACCAGAGCGGCGCGTCGGAAGTGTCGCGATTCGAGGCGTTGTCACCGTGAATCGTATTGGGCATCGTGCCGTTCTCCTCGAATCGTCCGAACGTGACCAGGATTTCGGCCACTTCCGCCACCATCCCCGCCGCAACAAGACCGCGCGCGCTGATAAAAGTATCGCGTCCCCAATCCAGGAACCACGGATAACCCGCGATGATCGTTCGGCCGGTCCCGCGGCGCGCCACGAAGGCCCGCGCGGCCAGGGCCAGGCGCTGTCCAAAGGAATCAGTCTCCGGGAAACCTGCCCTGGTCAGCGCCAGTTGGTCCTGCGCCAAATGGGCTGGGCCGCATTGCTCGAGCACGTCGAACGCCGGCGGCGGCATTTCGGCGGACAGCGCCAGCGTCGCGCCTTGGTTGGAGAGCATGGGAAGATCAAACCACCCGGGACTGTAACAATCGCCCGCCCCGGTTTGTCCCCGGCTTTGTTCGATTGGGTGAGGAACGCCCTCGCTCCATTCCGGTTCCGGATGAAAAACGCCGATGTTGCTATACGCGCGCAATTGGCGGTCCGCCGCCGGGGTAAACGCAAAACCAATCTCCCTTTCCAGCATGTGGCAATGCTGGCTAAAATGCGCGTCCGCTCCTCCATTGCGATGGGTCTCGGCGTGAAAGTTCCGGTCCTCCAGATCGACCCTCGCGGTCAGCCGCACGGCAAAACGCGCGGGCAAATCCGTTGGGCTGGCCGTAAGCACACGCTCGAAGCGAAAGACCGTCGTGTTCGACCCCTCCGGCATATCGGCGGTCATTTGCAATTCGACGGTGCGGCTATCGCCCGCTTCGGCCAGAAATGTCCAGACGGCTGGCTGGCCAATTTGAAGGGACGCCAGGTTGACCAAATTCAGCGCCGTAATGAAACCGTCCGCCGCGATCCACAGGCGCAGGCGCTTGACAAACACATGGCGGTCCACCGGAAATTCCGGGTGCGAATTCGCGCCCAGCGCGCAATCGTACTTCGATTCAATGCGTCCCAAATCCACGCGCAGCCGCGCCATGCCGCCGCGGCCGTTGGTCAGCAGCATCAGCGAATCCGCCGGCGGACATTTGATCGTGGCGGCAAAAGCTGGCATGGACCGTAGGAAGCGCACCTTTCCCACCAGGGTTTCGTCTCTCTCAGCGTGGCGGTCGATTTCCAATTCCGCGTCCAAGGCGGTTTCGGGACACCGGGGCGGGAAACAGGCGATGTAGCCATCGCGCACGGCGATGGCTTCGACGTGTTCGTGAGGGCCATTGTGAATCATTCTTAGACCCGCGCGGAAGGGCCGCGAATCCTGCAACAGCAGCCAGTGGTCCGGAGGCACAAGAGAAATCCGGCGCTGGTCTGAAATTGTCCATACAACGACTTGCGGGTACTTCCCTTGGGCGGCATCAAGCGCCGCCAACAGATCGGTTTTCGCCTGGACGCGGTCAATTTGGCCCAGGCACCCTAAAAAGGAGGCTGCATCAGCTTCGACTCGCGCCGCCAGACTGCGCCACGCACATGGCCCAATCTCCTCCGGCAAGAGCACTTTGCTCAAGGCGGTAATGGCCCAGGCGGACTGCGCGCGCGCGCGCCGATACGCCAGGCCGCTTAACCCGGCCGGTTTGGCCGCCGGGGACAGACAAAAAGCCGCTCCCGGTTCCAACTTATAGACGATTTGGTCCTTGGTGATCTTCCCGCGCGGGGCGGCCTGCCCCAGAAGATCGACCTGCGGCTGGCGCAGCGTCTCGCATTCCGCCAGGCGAAGTGACACGGGATGGCTTTGCCGCGCGTCTGTGTTGACCAGGACCAGGATCCAATCCAGTCCCTCGGCCGACTCCCGCCGCAAGGCGCACACCGCCGTGTCATCCTGGATGAGGCGCGTTACTTTTGCGCCATCGAAGAAACACGGATGTTCACTGAGCAAAGAATTCAACCGTGCCAATTCCGCGATGACGTTATCGGAATTGCCCCAGCAGAGACCGGAGCTGGAATGCACGTCGATCTTTTCCGGGGCCAGCCATTCCACGCCGTTGGTGAAGCCATATCCGCCGCAGACGCTGGCCAGCGCGCAGAGGCGATTGCGCAGCAGCGACCAGGCCCGGCCACTGGCCGCCAGACGCGGATTGTCATGGGTCTCGCTGTAGTGGACATAAAGGCCAACCCGCCCGCTCTGCCGCAGGCAATAGTCCAGATAACGCGCCACGTCCGCGCCCGTGTAATTTTGGAACAATTCCGAGTAGGCCCATTGCATTCCCCCTTCGGTCAAAAGCGCTTCCGTCGCTTCCCAGGGCCCGCCCAAGCCTTCGAGCAGGAAGAGCGTCTCGGGAAACTCCTGCCGCACTCGCGCCTCGATGAATTGCCAAACCTGCAGCGGCACTTTGTAGCCGGCGTCGCAGCGAAACCCATCGACCCCGCGCCGGCACCAGGTCAGAAAAGCTTCCGCGAGTTTGTCCCACAAACCTACGTGCGCGGGATTCAACTCCGCCAAATCTTCCCAGGTTACGCTCCAGGCCCCGGGACTGACAAACTTCCCGTCGGCGTCATGGACAAACCAGTTGGGATGGTGTTCTTGCAGCGATGATCCCCAGCCGGTGTGGTTAATGACCATGTCCAACAGCACCCGCGCGCCGCCGCGATGCGCCGCTTGGGTCAATTCGCGAAATTGCCCAATCCCCGTGGTCTTCTTGTCAAATTCCACCAACGCGGGATCGATGGCTGTCAAATCGAGACATGCATACGGGCTGCCATAGCGCCCAAAGCGCGCGAAGGTCGTCGGTGTCGGCCCGAGTGGCAGCAATTGCAGAATGCGGCAGCCCAGAGTGTCTATGATATGCGGCAAGGCGCGGGTCAAATCGCGCAGTTTGCCCGAAGGCGGTATGACCACATAACCGCGTTCGTCCAGCGGAGTGAGTTGTTTGGCCGTTTTGTCATCGATGGCCTGGCGTGCCGTTTTCGTCGGGCCAAACATGCGCGGAAACGCGCAATAGATTGTATTGGCCGTGCGATAGATGTCGGGATGGACGGAGACTCCCGCGTCCGCGCCATCGGGCCAAATTTGCCGCCCTGCCTGGTCCACGACGTAAGCCTTGGCCCGAAAGTAACCCACATCGGTCAGCGGCAATTCGACGGCCCATTCACTGGAGGATTCGGGTTGCAGGGGAACATCACGCCAGAACGCCACCGACATGGGGTTCTTGCCCGCGTGGGTGTCAATGACTTCCTGGCGCACGCGCGCGGCCTTGCCCAAGGTGGTGCGCAAGAGCGCGCGGGCAATCGGCGGAAAGTCTTTCGGCAGGCTGATGCTGAAACGAACGCGGTCCCCGACGAAACGCAACAGGCGTTCGTCAGGCCCTGGCGTCATAATGAGCTTGTTCATGGCCAAACGGCAGGGAATTTATCGAGAAAAGCTGCCAAACTGACAAGCCCAATCCCGATCATCAATGATATTGAGGCAGGTAGCTGACAAAAGCCAACTGTTTGCTGTCGGGAGACCAGGACGGAACGTTCATGGTTCCCTGTCCGCCGAGAAGCTTGGCGAGCACGTCAATCCTGCCGCCGCCTACCGGCATGAGGCGCAGCATGACGTTTTTGTTGGCCGGATGCCCATCCACTTCTTTGCCGTAGGTTAGAAACGCAATCCATTTGCCATCCGGCGAGAGATGCGGAAACCAATTGTTATTGTCATCGAAGGTGACCTGTTCCTCCCGGCTGCCGTCCGGCTTCATCCGCCAGATTTGCATCAAGCCGCTGCGGACGGAATTGAAGTAAATGAACTCGCCATTGGGCGAGTACTCGGGGCCATCATCCAGGCCCGGCGCGGTCGTCAGCCGGTTTTCTTCTCCGCCCGCCGCCGGCACGGTATAAACGTCAAACTCTCCATTGCGCTCTCCGCAAAAGGCGAGCGTGGCGCCGTCGGGCGACCACCCATGCCAATAAGAAGGACCGACGGGGGTGATTTGCCGCGGCGCGCCGCCGGTCAAAGGGAGCACGTAGATGAGCGATTTGCCGGTTTGCGATTGATCGCTGATGGCCAGTTGTGAGCCGTCGGGCGAGAGTCCATGATCATTGTTGCACTTCACGGCAGAACCCGTGTCAATCAACTCCGGCTCTCCTCCCGTCACAGGCAATTTATAGAGATGTCCGCGGCTGTTGAAAATGAAGCTCTTGCCGTCGCGCGTCCAGTTAGGCGCTTCGAGATGGTTGGTCGTGCTATAGACAATGCGGCGGTCCTTGGAGCCAATCGGCACAACCTCCAGCGTGCTCCCGCCACTGGCGGCCTCTCCGCTGGCCGCGGGAAGCGCGGTCATTTCGACGTTGGAAAACTCCGCCTTGGTCATGGCGTCGGCGTCATGCGAGCAGACGCCTAAACCGATATAGAAGGGGTCGTGCAACGCCAGCCGAAAGGCCGCGCCGGTTGGGCGCAACGTTTCCCCGGCGGCGCCTGCCAACAAGATAACGTAATCGCCCCGCTTCTCAATTCCAAGCTGCGCGGGGGCGAGAACGCTCGACTCGACTTCCACGGTGGTGGCGCCCTTTTCCTCCCGGAATTGCAGGCTGGTCAGCCCGTTGCCATGTTGCGCCGCATCCGCGTAGGCCGAATCCGGCTCCAATGATTGCCGCACCAGGAGGCACGCTTTGCGATGATCCACTCCGGTGGTTTGCAAAAAACGGATGGCCGCCGTCATCTTCACATCGCCCGAGACCTGCTTCCACACAAAGTGAAAGGCATCATTGGTGAACCACATATTGGCCCCGCTTCCAGACACAACATAAGCGCCGTGCCCGGCATCAAATTGCGCGTCCCCCGCGCGCTGGATCATGCCCACGTCCGATTGATTGGAGAAAAGGCCCAATGGCCCGGTTGCCTGGCCGCACGCGGTGTGGACAAATGCGCCGGCCAAAAAGACCGCCGAAACATAGTAAGATGAATTCATAATTCAATGTTAACGGGCCGAATGTTCGCGGTCGAGAAAAGCCGCATCGACCCGTGTCGTCCATTCGCCGTGGTTATTGCTGTAGGAACCGCGCATCCAGACCAGGATAAGTTTATCACCGGGGTAGTTGAGAATAATGGGGCGAAGATGATCCGACCTTGAATTGCCCGTCAGCGGTTCCCACGACCACGTTGCGCCCTGGTCGCGAGTCCGGCCGAGGAATAGTTCATGGTGGCGTCTTTTGTCGATCTTGCTGATCAACGGCACGCCGGAAACGGGATCAGCGTCCGTGGAGATGACGAGGCGCGAGACGTCTTGCGGGTCAATCGCCCCCAAGCCCGTATAGTCGTCTTCACCTGCGTAGAGACGCTGGCCCGCGTAGGCTATTTCCGCTTCGTGCCACGCCGTCCCGTCCCAATGGGCAAAATGAAAACGATGATCTTCCCCTCCTTCACCGCGTTTTTGGCCCGCGCCATCCTTATGCACGGTAAAAAGGACCACGGGCCGCTCCTTTTCATCGAGGCGAATGTCCGCCATCCACGCCCGATTATTGGCGTCGCCTTGGAAGATTCTGGTCAGGTCCCAGGCATGAAGCGAGCCATTGGTGGTCGTGCTCAAGTCGGCGGCGACCCGGCCGTCGCTGAGATGGATTTTGCCGCCGCGAATGAAGCCATGATAAAGGCTGTTGTCGTAATTGCGCGGGTGGTCTTCCGTATTGACAAAGTGAATCGTGTCCTTCCCGTCGCTGGCATATTTGAGATAGGGCGCGTAACCGCCGCGCCCGATCAACACATGCCCGCCATAGCGCCACGTCTCCCCGCTATCGTCCGAGATTAAGTAATTAGGGTCTTCGTGGACGCTGCGATGGAGCAGGTAAATGCGATTGGACTCGCCTGGCAAACAGATTGGATTGGCGTAGGTCACGTTATTCCCATGAAAGGCCGGCGCGTCGGGGCCTGGCGTTTCAAAGACCTTTTCCGGTCCCCATTCAAACGGATCGCCCGGCCGCGCCGAAGTCCGAAAGAACATCTTCCGTTCGACATTGTGCCGGGAATACGCCGCCAGGTAACGCCCGTCCGGCAGCACCAGCAGACCGGGTGCGTCGTGGTCGTCCTGCTCGAAATGCTCCGCCAGGAGAACTTGCGTGATCGAACGGAACTTCAAATCCAGAATCGTCAGCTCGACGTTGCCCCAGCCCGGAAGCTTGGCGTCCGCAAAACGTCCATTGGCCCGCACCGACCCGACAATCAGCCGCCCGCGATCGACAATCGCCCGCGGGTCCATGAACCAGGACCAGGCGCCATTGTCGGTCAGTTGGATAATGTCCGTCGGCGCAAGAAGACTGGGATTGACTTCCGCCGCCTGGCCGCAAGCGACCCACCCCAGCGCAACCCAAGCCAGCGCCCAACCAAGTGGAGATTTCATGGATGCACACTACGCAAGGAAGGGCGTGATGTCAGCCCATTTTCAACACCTTGGCAAGGCGGCGCTGTCTTCGCGGCCCGTTTCTCCAGGAATAGGCATCCCCCAATGGTGAGCGACTTTCCGGGGAGCTTCCTCTGATCGGTTTCACCGTTCGGGTGCGCTATATATCCACGTAATGCTGCCATTGTGCCGGGTTGAATTTGTGGAGGTGGGGCTGCACGCGCAGGCCGCGCAACGCTGCCGCCAATCGCGCCGCCGTCGAGTTGGGGTCGGTTCCTAGCTTTGCCACTTTTTCATGGTGAATGGCAGTTGGGGTCTTACTTAAACATCTCACAAATGGAAAAGCGCAAAACGGGCCAGTCCCACATTAGTGCATAATAAAGCACTTGCGGTTCACCTTTGCGTGG
>JBKQWF010000255.1:0-8466 GCA_052139695.1 Limisphaerales bacterium | reverse complement strand
ACGGAACCGACATTTGCTCTTTGCCATGCCGGGACCTTAAAAAACTTTCCCCAGGATGTCCCGCAAAAAGTGTTAAAACCTTTAACTCGCAACGAGTTGCCCGGCAGAAAAGGCGCGCCCTACCGGCTTGTCCGCTCGGAGCGTTTGGCAAGAAAGAAGAGCATTTTATCCCTGAGCCTGAGGACAACGTACCTGAGCCCGAAGGAGCCGCATCAAATCAACAAGAACCTCCAAAATTGCTGCCTTTTCTCCTCAGCCACCAAATCGCCAGCCGCGCTCAACCCCGAAGAAGAGCGCCTGGATCGAAAATGCTACCGTTGTTCGAGATCAGACATAAAAAACCCCGGCGTCGATCTGTATAAACGAAAAGGACAGGGCATTGATTGCCCTGCCTTTTCTTTTTTGAGCTATCTGAAAAATAGACTTGATCCGAAAACTAGAAGCCAAGCTTGCGACGCAGAACCGACAGTCCTAGGAATGCGCCACCCAACAGGCCAACCGTCAGGCCACTATCCGGGACAGATGGAGGAGTTGGAGGAGTTGGCACAGTCACATTGTTCACCCCGGTGTCGGAGAATTGAACGCTATCTTCGGCAAACGCTGTACCGGTGCCAGGGCCATCAGGCGAAAAGAGCTCAAAACTCAATACGCTGCTCGCATCGGAAGGAGGAATGGAGAGAGTGTAGGACCAAGTATAACCTCCGACAACTATTCCGCCAGTATTCCAATTGGCAGGATTGAGAACATTGAGGAAGCCGGTGGTGTCCAAGGCATTGACAGTGAACGAATTGAGACCAGCAGGGCCGCCGCCTTGAAAATAGAGGTTATAAAAATAATCATACCCTCCGGTTGTTGGCGTGTCCATGCTCTGCAGATTATAACTTGCGCCGTCCGTTCCCAGCAAGACTGCGCTATTAAAATTATCGGCTTGAGCCACAGATCCCACCAAGGAACCTGCCGCCACGATCAGAACTGTTTTCAACATTGTTTTCATATGTTTTCTTTTTTTTGTTTTTTTTCAGATCTCGCTCAATTGCTTTACTGCCACTTCGCGTGTTGGTAATGCAATCCGCGTGCCAAGGGGGAAAGGAATTGAGCGCGGGATCATTTTAGTCTATAAGACATTGATAATAAGATATTTGCAAATGCATCCAATCATTTATCCGGACCTGGCTCAAACGTGATCCCGTAAATCATTCCGACATATCAACATGACCTGAACCAGGATGCAAGTATAAGCGATTAATATGAAGCCACTTACGAATGCAACCCTGGTTTTGTAAATATTTCCGACGCTTTTGGGTAATTCTCCAGCCGTACCGCCTGCCCGAGCCGACGGTGTGATGCTGACTGTCTTCCTGAGAAACAGCGCACAAAACACCTATGTCAGCAAATGGCTCCCCCAGATTTACTGGCGATAAACCCGCTCGCACCAGTAAGCGTGACCAAATCCTTCAAATCCTCTTGATGAGCATTATTGCTTGAACTTCGACTCCCTTGCGCCATACTGGTTTCCCGTCACGCGAGTGAACCGGATAATCACAAAAAAGAGCGCTACCCATGCGGACCGGCTCGCCCAACCTTTTGGAAGAGATCGTCGGTTTTTCAGCCAGTTATCATGTGAGTGTCGGCGATTTTGCCTTCGCAAACGGCCATTTCGAGTTGAGTTTTTGCCGCCCAGGCTGACGATTTACAATTCACTATGTCCTCCAAAATCATGACTGCTGATCAGGCGCGGGCCTTACGAGACCGCCTCCAGGCTGGGGGCAAGCGCTTGGCGTTTACCAATGGGTGCTTCGACATACTGCACCGGGGGCACGTCTCTTACCTGCAGTTCGCCCGCGACCAGGCGGACGCTTTGTGCGTGGGCCTCAATAGCGATCGTTCAGTCAAACGGAATAAGGGTGAAAAACGCCCCCTCAATTCTGAAGAAGATCGGGCCTTTGTCCTGGCCGCGCTCGCATCCGTGGACTGCGTAGTTTTGTTTGATGAAGACGAACCCCGCGATCTCATCGCACGGATCCATCCCGACGTGCTGATTAAAGGACGCGACTGGGCGCATTTTGTCAGTGGCCGGGACATCGTCGAGGCCTATGGGGGCAAGGTCGTCCTGGCCGACCTAGTCGCGGGCAGATCCACGACCGGCATCATCGAGAAAGTCCTTCAGGCTTACGGCAACAAGTGAAGTGTTATTAAGCGATTAAGCTCATCGCCCCCGAGGCTTACCCGCCTGGGCGATTTCAGAATTCCCGGTCTTTAAGTCTCCCCGGCTGTGGCGCCGGATAGACGCCATCCGAACCCGCGAGAACGGGCGCGGGCGAGCCCATCGTCAACTTGTCCAATCCTGGCGCAAATTCGTGCTCGCAGTTGAGCATCTCCTCAAAACTCACGCTCTGGCCGATGTGGACCGCCTTGCGGCCCATCGCGACGACCAGGGCTGCTTTGGCGCCGCGCTCGACCTCGTTGAAGGGCGTGTCCTGCCGAATCGCGTTGACCAAGTCATCCCACTCCAGCAAATAGGGATTCGCCTCCGGCTGGGGGCAACTCCAAACCATGTCCGCTCGCGCCACATTTTGCCTTCTGAAAAGGCGGCACTTGGCTGGCGTATGCATGTAGGTCGAAATGACGGCCGATCCTTTCGTGCCGTGAGCATAACTGGCAAATTCCTCCCGGCAGCCGGACATGTAACGTGAATTCAGAAGAAGTTTCGCCCCATCGGCGAACGTGTATTCCACGGAGTAATGGTCGAAATTCTGGTCCACCGCGTTCCCGCGATAGCAACGAGAGCCCATGCCCTCGGCGCGAACCGGCCAGGCATCCTTCATCCAGCAACACTCATCCACATTGTGCGCGACATAATCGTGCAGCAGACCACCGCTCGCCCACATGAAACCTAAGTAATTTCGAATTTGATAAAGCAGTTCGCTGGGATCGCTCGGAGTCCGCCCCCCAAACGCGATCGGCCCGACGAGGCGGTAGGTGCGCAAGGTAGTGATGTCGCCGATCTGCCCGCCCTTGATCCGATCGTGGAGTTCCAGCCGTGCTTTGCAGTGGCGGCACATCAACCCGACACCCACTTTGAGATTCTTCTTCTTCGCTTCCTCTCCCAATTGGAGCATCCTCCTTGTTGTCGGGCCATCAACCGAAATGGGTTTCTCCATAAACACATTTAGGCCCTTGGCAATGGCATAGGTGAAATGCACCCATCGGAAAGCAACCGGCGTTGTCAATAGGACAATGTCGCCGGGTTTCAAGCAGTCCATCGCCTTTTGGTAGGCGTCGAAGCCAATAAAGCGCCGGTCCGGAGGCACATCGATCTGGCTCGCCGCAAAGCCGGTCACCCAGCTATCAGCGGAGCCATTCGTCCGCGATACAGCGCTGGCCAGCGCCTCATAACTCTTCTGCAGCCGATCTTCAAAAATATCCGCCATGGCGACGAGTTTGATCGGGCCGCTCTTAGTCGATAGAGCGTTCCCCACGGCGCCTGTCCCGCGCCCTCCGCAACCAACCAAGGCAAGTCGGATGGTATTAGCCTCAGCGGTGTAACCGGGCTGAGCCACTGCGGCAGCCAAGGCGGCAGCGCCGCTGGCTTTGGCTGAAGTCTTGAGAAACTCGCGCCGCGTTAGGGCGTTTGCCGTGGAAGCTTGGAATAAGTTCATGGTTAATGCTTTATCTTTCATGCTCTTTCTGGCGCCGGCTTTGAAATATGGAAAATTTTAGGGGAAAGTTAGCTGGAGACCTTAACCCTGCCCTCTCGATGGTCCTTGAGGAGTTTCACGTCCGCCTCCACCATCAGCTTCACCAAATCAGCGAACCTCGTTTTGGGTTCCCAACCCAACTGTTTCTTTGCCTTGCTGAAGTCGCCAATGAGCAAATCCACTTCCGCCGGTCGATAATAACGCGGATCAATCTCCACGTACTTTTTCCAGTCCAGGCTTAAGCTGCCGAAGGCGGCCTCCAAAAATTCGCGGATGGAGTGCGTTTCGTTCGTCGCGATCACAAAATCATCCGGCTTCTCCTGCTGAAGCATCAGCCACATGGCTTCCACGTATTCCTTTGCGTAACCCCAATCCCGTTTCGCCTCCAGGTTGCCCAGATAAAGCTTGTCCTGCAAGCCGGCCTTGATATGCGCCACGGCGCGCGTGATCTTGCGGGTGACAAAAGTCTCGCCGCGGCGCGGAGACTCGTGATTAAAGAGAATGCCATTGCTGGCGTGCAGACCGTAGGATTCCCTATAATTGACTGTCAGCCAGTAGGAAAAGACCTTGGCGCAGCCGTAAGGACTCCGCGGATAAAACGGGGTTTTTTCCGTCTGCGGCACTTCCCGCGCCATCCCGAACATTTCGCTGGAGGAAGCCTGATAATATCTCGCGCGCACGCCGCTTTCCCGAATCGCTTCCAATAATCGGATCGTCCCCGTGCCGGTGATGTCGGCCGTGTATTCGGCGCAATCGAAACTGACGCGCACGTGGCTTTGCGCGGCCAGGTTGTAAATCTCATCCGGCTGAATCCTGCCCAGGAGCCGCGCCAGCGTGCTGGCGTCGCTCATATCGCCATAATGCAGGAATAGCCTGCTTGTCGCCGAATGAGGGTCCGCGTAAATGGCATTCAACCGGCCCGTGTTGAACGTGCTGGCGCGGCGAATCAGCCCATGCACTTCGTAATCTTTGGACAATAATAACTCCGCCAGATAGGAGCCGTCTTGTCCAGTGATGCCCGTAATGAGCGCTTTTTTTCGCATTGGCCGCAAGGATTCTGACAATCGGCCGGCACCGTCAAGCAAGAAGAAGCCAGGCACGAAGCTGGTTTTTGCTGTGCTTTCGGGAAAAGGCATTTAAAGATGGCTTGGCATGGATTTAGACGCGGTAATTTATGTGGCTGGCCATCACGGGATGGTGGGAAGCGCCATTTGGCGGCAATTGCAAGCAGAGGGGTTTACCAGTTTGATTGGCAAAACCCGGGCCGAACTGGACCTGCTCGATGCGGCGGCGGTGCGCGAGTTTTTCACCGCCGCGCGCCCACAATATGTTTTCGTGGCCGCGGCGCGCGTGGGCGGCATTTTGGCCAACGACACTCACCCCGCCCAGTTTCTTTTTGAGAATCAGCAAATCCAGAACAACCTGATCCACCATGCCTACCTCTTCGGCGTCAAAAAACTGCTCTTCCTGGGCAGTTCCTGCATTTATCCGAAACTGGCGCCCCAACCGCTCAAAGAGGAACACTTGCTCTCCGGCCCGCTGGAACCGACCAACCAATGGTATGCGGTCGCAAAAATCGCCGGCATCAAGATGTGCGAAGCCTACCGGCGCCAATACGGGTGCAACTTCATCAGCGTGATGCCGACCAACCTCTACGGGATCAATGACAGTTATGACTTGGCCACTTCGCACGTTCTTCCGGCGTTGATTCGCAGATTTCATGAGGCAAAGGCCAGTGGCGCCGCCACGGTCACTTGCTGGGGCACGGGCACGCCGCGGCGGGAATTTCTCTTTGCGGACGATTTGGCGGCGGCCACGGTTTTCCTGATGCGGCATTACGACGAGGAACAGTTTATTAACATTGGCTCCGGCTCGGACCTGGAAATCAGGCAGTTGGTGGAGATCGTGGGCCGGGTGGTGGGCTTCAAGGGAGAAGTCATTTGGGACAAGACCAAGCCCGATGGCACGCCGCGCAAGCTGCTGGACAGCAGCAAGATTTACCGCCTGGGCTGGCGGCCAAAAGTCGATTTGGAGACGGGGATAGGCCTGGCCTATGAGGATTTTCGCAGACGCTTGAGCCGTTAACTTAAAAAAACGGTCACGGATTGGGCTTTTGCCGTCCGCAGCCAGCGTTAAAGCGGTTGATCAATTAATCTCTGCAGGGCCTGCTCAATTCAGCTCAGCGCCATAGATCCCAGCGCAGACTGGATCTTTTTGGGGCGAAAAATGTCCAAACTCCAGCGGCAGGAGCAACTCCTCCTGCCTCACCGAGTGAATCGAAAGCAGCTTGAAATCTGCTTCGCAGACTGTCTAGCGGGATTTGCGCAGTTTGCGAAAGCCACCGAGCGCGGCCACAACAGCCCCCAGCATCGCCACGGTCGAGCCGCCATCGGGCACTGTCAAGATTTCGTCGCCGCTGAACTGAACATTGCTTCCTGCCGTAAGCACTTCCTGCAACCCGAGCGTATAGGTCGAACTTTGGTCAATCGGGGTGCTAAAGGGAACCCCCGCGCCAGCGCTGTCAACCACAACCCCGTTCAAAAGAACGCTAGTCGTACCGCTAGGCCCAAGGGTCCCTCCGACACTGATCACCCCGGTGGAAGGCCCCAAATCATCGACAGTGTAGGTAACGGTGAGCTGACTTGTTCCAGACCCCTGGTAAAGATTGTCAACATCCAAATCGATATAGGGAAAGCTTATGGTGCCCATGCCGGGGAAGGGAGGGGAGCCGATTCCGGTGTCAACATTGACGCTCCAACCGTCAGCAAATGAGCCATTCCAGGAAACAACGCCCCCACCGTTGAAATACGTGGTCGTGCCGGTGGCGCCAACCTCAGTCGTTGCGGCGGAAGTAATCGTGACGGAATCTGTGCCGTCGCTAATAATCATCTCCGGATTTGCCTGAGCCAGTGGCACGGCAAGCGCCGATAAAGCAACCGTGGTCAATCCTCTGGTTATGAGATTGTCGTTCATTTTGTTTCCTTCCGCTTTTAGATTGTTTGGGTCTTCCGCACTTGCGGCTGTCTAATAATCAGCGATATTTTGATTAGCTACCTTTATGCCAACGTGTTTCCAAACCTCGGAAATTGCTCGTTAGCTCTCATCATCAAGGTCTTGCATCCGGAATACTAACCCCGAGCACCTGGTTGGCAGTTGGCTAAATCCGTTAAGGTTTCCGACACGTTTACACTTTTAACATCCGCCCGCTACCCAGCCAGCCAGCAATGGCAGGCAAGGCGATTCGACTGCGGCGGGAAGGCCCACACAGCGCATAGAAAGTCCCGGCGTGCTCAGCGATCCGCAGTTGACGAGTGTTCCTCCCGGCTTTTTTTTCGCCTTTTTGAAAAGCGAGGAAGGCCCTGATTTCCCAAGGGCTTTCTTTCATTTTCTTGTTTCGGCTTCATGGCTACGATGGCTTGCCGGCCATCAGATTTAAATCATTTATTGTTGGTCGTCCGGCTTGGTGCCGAGATCCCACTCAATTCCCTTGGACTTTGACTCGCTCGCGGCGAACGTCTTTGAACCGCTCGATCACATTGTCGAAGGTCCACTGCCTGCGTTTGCCTTCTCCGTGGTCGAATAACGGTTTGAGCCGTTGCCGGGCGTGCCATTTCGCGTAGTGAGCCAGCAGGCAAACAAAGACATGGGCGCGGATGCGTTCGTCTTTCTTGTGGCAACTCGGCTGCATCTCCAGTTAGACGGTCTGCAAGTTCCGAAAGACCTGCTCGCCAAAACTCAGTTTCTTATACGACGCGACCGCTTCGTTCTTGGCCATAAGTTCGGCCGGCACATCGCTGACAATCACATAGCAACCGTCCAAGCGCTCTTCGCCGGCAATCGCCTCTTCCTCTAAACTCCACTTTAATTTGTTCTCCTGCACGGCCCAGTCCACAAATTCTCCCATTTTGAATCGTTGCAAAACCTCGCCCACCCGGGCTCCAGTCTTCTCGGCCTTGGCTTTCCTCTTGGAGGAAGCCGCTTTTTCCAGTTGCGCGCGCGTCGCTTCCGAGAGCGATTCTCGCGTCCGCATTTCCCGGCGAGAGGTTTCGGGATTGCGGCATCAACAATAGCGCCGCTTGGGATTGTCAGGATCGGTGACCTCGGCGCTGGACGCTCATCGAACAACTCCCGGCTGATGACTTCGCGCTCCAGCAACTCCACCGTCTGGCGATAGGTCCGCGCGCTGATGGTTTGCAGTCCCTGGACTCCTTCCAACTGCCGACTGCTGGCCCGGGGTGATCATCCCGCGATCCCCCACAAAAGTCAGTTGGCTCAGGCCATACTCCTTCGGAATCTGCCCCGCCTTGGCGGCCGCAGTCTTGTCGTCCTTGGTGTTGCCGGCCCAGATTTCCACCCCCACTGGGCAGCCTTGCTGGTTGCAGAGCAATGACAATCTGTTCGTGGCCCGGCGTTGCAAGCCAAGTTATAGATAGCCTGGATGAACTCAACCGGCTCACGCCGAACAAAGACGAGGCAGCATGCAGGCAAAATTGGCGACAACGAGGGCCGTTTCTTCAGAGTTCCTCACTCGACCTCCTTGGCGGCGTCAGGGCTGTTGCCGTTTTGCTTGCATGTTTGCCCAGAACGCGGGTGATGGTAGGCCCTTTCCACTAAAAGGATGGCGGAGATTGAAAGCTCATTGCTTAGGAGCCGCGCAAAAATAACTGTCACAGTTAATGCGATATTGTGTAGTTCCACTCGCCATGAAATGCGTTCGGGGTCAGGCGCACAGCTTGCATAGCTTCCTTCGAGACTTTGATACCCGAGT
>JBKQWF010000254.1:0-14664 GCA_052139695.1 Limisphaerales bacterium | reverse complement strand
ACTCGGGTATCAAAGTCTCGAAGGAAGCTATGCAAGCTGTGCGCCTGACCCCGAACGCATTTCATGGCGAGTGGAACTACACAATATCGCATTAACTGTGACAGTTATTTTTGCGCGGCTCCTAAGGCCTCCAAAAGAGTCGTTCTGATGTTCGGCTAGGCAGTCTTCCCGATTTGGACTTTGGGGCGACATCACAAGAGTTTATCCGAACCCGTATTGAGAGGACAATACGAACCACGCCGATTAGGGACCGTCACGGGACCGTCACAAGGTTTTTAGGTTGATGATCGCCAAGCCCCTGCTAGGCCAGGGTTACAACTTTCACCAAACCTTTTGCGGGCTCAGTAGCATAAAGGAGTGGAACCTCCCAACGACGGGTGCGTTTCGAACGAGTTTTCGATGGAAAATCAATGCGAAGCCAGCAGGTTTATTTGTTTGGAACCATGTGGCCTTACGGAGGGACCTGTCGAGAGTTTGACTGGATACTTGCGTAGACTGGCCGATGCTCACGGTCTGGCTGCATGGGGCCTCGTGATTCGAGAAGTTGCTCCGCGCCTTAGCAGACCGCTGGTTGACAGAAACGGCCACACGGACCTCTTCGGGCCTTTCGGATCAACACTTAACGGACTCGCAGGCACGTCGAACCAGGCTGTCGAAATATTAAACTGCCTTACCGGGCGCAAAGATCTCGAATCCCTAACGCTTCTCCCGTTCCAGGATGTGCTCTCACCACGATCAAGCATTCGAAGGACCGTGGCATGGTGCCCCCTCTGCTTGTCCGATTGGCTTTGCAGTGGACGAAGTGTTTATCTGCCCCTCGTATGGCAGCTCGATGTTGTGTGCGTTTGTCCAATACACGTCGATTCCCGCCTCGAGCACATTTGCCCCCGTTGCCGCAAAACTCATTTTCAACTTTGCCGGAATTCAATTCCAGGATATTGCCCAAAATGTGGAGCGTGGCTAGGAATCGAGAATTTCAAAAAGCCTAGAGACTCGGCAGCAGTGACGGACCTCGATCGAACAATTGCGAAACAAACGAACGCGCTGATTCAGGGCGCGATCAAGGGCTCTTGCAGTCCTTGCGGAAACGTGTTGCGACAAAATTTGCGTTTGATCCTCGACAACTCATTTAACGGTGGTGTCACCGCTTTTTCTCGGGCAGCGCGAATGCACCACAATTCCCTCAGCGATTTGGTGTTTGGTCCTGCTCGTCCTGGGCTTGACACTCTGATGCGTTTGGCTCTCGCAACGAGGATTGAGGCGGTCAAGCTAGTCGGGGACGCTATTTCGGTGAGTGCTCTCTTAAACGCCCCAACCCATCCTGGCGCGCAGCTTTTTGAGAGAAGGACCTGCCGTAAATACGATTGGCCCACTATTGCAACGATCCTCCGAAGCGAACTTCGGCGGTCCCAGCGATTTCCACATTCCTTGTTTTCGCTGTGCCGATCGCGTGAATTGGACAGTGGTTACGTGGCTCTGCGCCTGAACAAATCGGCAGAGGTGCTGGTTAAACGTTACCGGGAAGTAGCGTCCGGGCGGCGGCGAGAGCGGGAACTCGCCGAGGAGCACGACCTTCGACAGAATATCCGGCTCTGCTTGGAAAACCATGTATGGCCGAGCAACCGCAGACTGCGGTTCCTCGCGAAGGCGCCCGGATCGCTCCGCAGCCCAAGGTTGGAGCAAGAGCGTCGCCGGTCTATCGCTGAAGAATTGCGGCTCCTGAGCTCAAAAAGGCGAATTACGCACGAAAGTGCGGCGGGTATTTGCACGAAAAACGCAGGGTTTTGAGCCATTTTAATCCGTTTGGCGAGGAACGAAAGTGTGTCGGGTGCGTTTTGGACCGAAAGTGCGGCGGCAACCCGCCAATCCTTTGGGAAATGCACACGGGTGGGACCGGAACAAAAAAATGGAGCGAGCGAAGGGATTCGAACCCTCGACATTCACCTTGGCAAGGTGACGCTCTACCAGACTGAGCTACGCTCGCTTCCGTAAAACGTCGGCCACGTTACGGCATCCATTGTGGATTGCAAGCGTGAAAAATGGCCGCGCGGCCGCGCGGCTTGGGGTACGGCGGATTCAAGAAATCCTGGGCACGCGTCGTCGGGCCGTGCGCGACGCAAACTTGAACGGTGGCGATCGCAAAATAGTTCGCCGAGGATTTGTTCAGCATTTTCGACCTCCAGGCCTGCCGTTCCTAATCAAACCAGCTTTCTTGAATCCGTCATGGCGTAACGCCACGCCCATTTCCGTCCGCGTCCAAACAGCAGCCAGATCGCCAGCAGAATTAAGGCGGAATTCTCCAGCAGCTTGCCGCAAATGAACACTTCTCCGGTCCCGCAACCGCAATCAAATTTGACCGCGCAGAAGGGAATGCCCTGGTACGCTTGCAAAACAAGGGCGCGATGCCAGACCGCGGCCGTAAAAGGAAACAGAATACCCAGCAAAACCGCCGCTGTTCCCCGCACCGCAATCCCTGCGAGCAAAAGCACACCGCAGAAAATTTCAAACCACGGCAATGTCGCGGCGATCGTATTCAACATCAGGGAACTCTGGACCAGATCGTATTGTCGCACCAATTTCAGAAAAGCGACCGGCTCCGCCACTTTTTGCCATCCCGTATAGATGAAGACCGCCCCCAACAGCCAGCGCGCCGCCACCGCGCTGAGATCCATCGCCGTGCGGGGACGCTGTGGCACCATCTCGGAAGCGGGCTCGTTCATTTGCTTTGGCCGGAAGCGGCGGCGCTGTCTCGCTCGCCCCGTTCTTCCGGCAGGTGGTGCTCGCTCCATTCGGTGTATCCGCCGCCAAAGACGAAGAGCTTTTGGGGTGGCACGCCGGCGTCGCGCAGCAGGAGGGCAGTTGAATCCGCGTCTTCACAATCGCCGCCGGCGCAATAAACCACCACTTGGGCGGCCACCTGGCAAAGAGGCAGAACCTGGGCCAGTTCCTTCTCCGGACGATACGGGTTGAGTTCATGGGCGCCCGGAATGTGCCCATCTTGATAATGGTCCTCGTCGCGCGCGTCCACAAAGACGATCAATCCCTGTTCATAGCGCGGATCGTGAAAGAGCTTTTCCGTCTGGACGCGGTCGATGGGCTGCAATCCCTTGTCTTTGAGCCGCCGCGCGATTTCGGCGGCGTCCGCGTCCTCGTTGGTGGAGACAGCGGCGAGCGGCGAAACTTTGGGCGGCGAAACAGACGAGGTCCCGGCGCCGCTGGGGAAATAATTGCGCGCCAGCTTCAAGCCTTGCGGAGAAAACTCATTGGCGGCCAAAGCCAGGGCGGCGCCCACTAAGGCCACAAGCGCCGCCTCCAGGACAATTCCGCAAGCGGTGCAATTTTGATTCGGCACGGCGCCCGTCCCGGAGTGCTTAAGGATTCCCCACAGGCGGTTGGGCCGGGTGGGTGGCGCGGCCCGGAAGGCTGGAAAGGGAACCTCGCATAAACTGCACGATCGGCACTTTGACGATGGGAGTGCGCGGGTTATCCGACTTGACAGTGATCTCCACCCCCTTGCCCTGCTCAATTTGATAATTGGGCGGAAAGGCCACCAGCAAATTATAGATGTTCTGCACGCCAATGGGGTTGATTTGCACATGAATCCGCGGATCGGTGCATTCAGGATCGGACAAGGTCAGCCTGGCCGGGCCGTTGCCGTGAATAAACACGCCCCGGTTGGTGGTCCACACGCTCGGCAAGGCCCCCAACCGCAGTTGCGGCGGGGACACTTGAATCTCAGGCTGGACGGAGGCGACAACGTTGAGGTCGAAATTCGTGGCGGTGATCAGCGTTGTCTTGAGGCTCACCGTGGTCGAAACGCTTCCGATGGCAAAGGGCGGCAAAGCGGTCACGACCAGTTTGTACTCCTTGCCAGGCGTCACCGTCTCCAGTTCGGCGGCAAAAGATTTGCTGGAACTGACCGGGTTGGACAACTCAACCGGTTGCGTGCTTTGGCAGGTAAGCCGTACCGTCGTTGAGACGTTGCTCGTGGTCCCGGCCACAACATTGATAATGGGTGTTGGCGGATTGGCTTCGATGGAGCGGCGGGCGATGCCTCTGAGAAAAAGCGTTTCTCGCGGATGGTTTTTGGCGTTGGAAAAAACCTCAATCGTCTTGGTAATCAGCGACGGGCTGGAATAGCGGGCGCTGTTAAACTGGATGGGAAGCGAGCCTGTTTTGCCCGCCTCGATATTGGTCGTCCATGCGCCCGCCGTGGTGCAGCCGCATGAGGGATGGACGTTGGAGATGATGAGCGTTCCAGTACCCGCATTGGAAACGGTAAAAACATGTTTGACCAAGTCGCCCGATTCCACCTTTCCCCAATTATAATCCTTCTGGTCGAATTCAATGAGCGGCCCCGCGCTGGCGCTTTGCGGAGCGGGGGATGCTTGGGCGGGAATTGCCGCCGCCGGTGGGGAAGGGGGACCAGGCTGGGCCGTCAGCCGCGAAGGGCCTATGGTCAGGCCGCACAAAATCAAAGCAACGCTGGCTTGTGAACGAGACATAGTTCCTTTATTGTTATCTCCTCTCAAAGAAGCGGTAAAACGGTTCAAAGTCAAGCGGTTCGGTGGCGTTTTTTGCGGTCGTTGCTTCGGAGAGTTTTTAGCCATTGGGGTGGCGGAGGAGGCGGAGACGAGGATTTCGCGGCCGGGCTGAGATTAAAAGTGTAGGACAATCGGTTGTCCACACCGGCTTGAGGAGAGAGGGAGAGGGGTGCGTGGCGGAATTGTCGCACTCGAAAAGAGAGGGCGAGGCATTGCGGCGGGCTGCGGCACCCCCCCCGGGGTGGTCATAATGGCTCAATTTACCTCAATTTGGTTCAATCACGCTCGGGTTGCGGCGGCAAGCAGGCTTTCCGGGGCGGCGTCGGGGCCGTTCTCCTGACCGGACGCGCTGCTGTTTCCCTTTCTCTGCGATTTGGCAGTGAATGTTTCCACGCGCGGCAATGATAGCAAGAATGAGTCAAAACTAAAAGCCTACGGAAGGATTTTTGCACAGGTTTTACGTGTTGCTCATGAATGCCGACCATAGCGGGACCGCGCTTCGGCCGGAAGAAGTGCAGACGTAGTCAAGCGCGATTTGAAGTGTCCAAAATGAGCATCAGTCGGTCCGGAAACGTTGGCCTTTCAAGGGTGGGGCGGTACCGGGCGGAGCGCGACTGGCGTTGCGCCTTTTGGACTCGATTGGCCTTTGTGATGGACGTAGGACAGAATGACAGCATTGCGAGGCCTCGAAACCGTTTGCAAACGCGGCCTGATTCTGCTAAAAAGCCGGCGACGGAAACCTGTGAGCCCTTCGGAAAATGCGGATCGGCAGGATTCGGCCCCGGATAGGGCCGTGGAGATTTTTCACGCCCTCAAAGAGACTTCTTTCAAGCAAACCGACCGGATGTTCGCCTGGCTGATCGTCTTTGAATGGCTGGCGGCCATGGCGGCAGGCTCGCTGATTTCTCCCAGTATCTGGCCGCACGAGCGGCCGTTGCGCCTGCTGGGAACGGCGGCCCTCCTGGCCGGGCTGGTTTATTTGGGGCCCCTTTGCCTGGCCTTGCGCTGGGCCGGCCGGCCCCTCACGCGGCATGTCATTGCCATTGGACAAATGCTCACCCCGGCGCTGTTCATCCATCTGACCGGCGGCGGCTTCGAGACGGACTTCTTCATCTTCGGCGCCTTGGCCTCGCTGGCTTCCTACCGTGATGCCTGGATTCTCATCACCGCCACGCTGGTGGCTGCGACGGACCATTTTTTCGGCGGCCTGCCCTGGGTTCAGGCGGTCGCCGGCGCCCACCCGCAGCCGTGGAGTTGGATGGGATTTACCGGCTGGGTCCTGTTTGAGGACCTGATCCTGGCACTGTGGATTTGGGAAAGCCGGCGGCTCTTGTTTCACGTCGCCACCCACCAAGCCGAGCAGCAGCTTCTCTCCGAAACGATCAAACGCGAGATGGCGGATCATTTGGAAACCCTGCGCCAGGAAAATGTCAAGTATAAGCAAATCCAGGACTCCCTTCAAGCCAGCGAAGCCAAGTTCCGTTCCCTCGGCGAATCCTCACCCGATGGCGTTTTCCTGGCGGACGGCGCCGGCCAATGGGTTTACAGCAATTCGCAAACCACCAGGCTGACCGGCCTGGACAATCAGAAAATGCTGGGCGTCGGTTGGGCTGGCGCCCTCCATCCAGAAGACAAGGAAAAGGTCCTGGCTCTGTGGAAACAGGCCCTGCAAGACCATAAGGAGTTTTCCCACGAATTTCGGCTGGTGGATTCCGCGAGCAAAATCCGCTGGGTGCATTGCCGCGCGGCTCCCATCCAATATGAAACCGCCGGGGGCAGTCAAAATGCCGGCTACGCGGGCAGTCTCAAGGACATCAGCGCCTACAAGACGGTGGAAGACGAGTTGCGCCGCGCCAAAGCGGACGCCGAGGCCGCCGTTAAAGCCAAAGGCGAATTCCTGGCCAAGATGAGTCATGAAATCCGCACGCCGATGAATGGCGTCATTGGCATGACGAATCTGCTGATGGATACCGACCTGAGTTCCCAGCAGCGCGAATATGCTGAAACCATCCGCCGCAGCGCCGAATCGCTCCTCCTGCTCATTAATGACGTGCTCGATTTCTCCAAGGTCGAGGCCCGCAAACTCATTTTCGAAACCATCGATTTCAACCTCCAGGAAACGATCGAAGGTTCATTGGAATTGCTCGCCGAGACCGCGCAAAACAAGAATATCGAATTGGCCGGCTTTGTCCTGGCGGATGTCCCGACGCAGTTGCGCGGCGATCCGGGCCGGCTGCGCCAGGTGTTTGTCAACCTGGTCAGCAACGCCGTCAAATTCACCGAGTACGGCGAAGTTATTGTTTCGGTGGCGAACCTCACCGAGACGGCGACGCATGTGGAACTGCGCTTTGAAGTGCGCGACACCGGCATCGGAATTCCGCCGGAAGTGCAACCGCGTCTTTTCCAGGTGTTCAGCCAGGCGGATAGTTCGACCACGCGCAAATACGGCGGCACGGGACTGGGTTTGGCCATCTCCAAGCAGCTCATTGAGTTGATGGGCGGCCAGGTTGGTTTCACCAGCGTGCCGGGGCAGGGGTCGGTCTTCTGGTTTACCGCGCGCTTTGAAAAACAGCCTCCCGCGCCCAAAGCCGGCGCGGAGTCCGATCAAGTTTCGCTCGCCAATCTCCACGTCCTGATTGTGGACGATAACGACACCAATCGGCGCATTCTGGAAGACCAGATGCAAGCCTGGGGCATCCGGGCCACCAGCGCCGCCGGCGCGCAGGAAGCGCTGGAAAAACTGCAGGACGCGTCCAATGACCGCTTCGATGTCGTGGTCATGGACATGCACATGCCCGGGATGAACGGCGTTTCTCTGGCCGAGGTGATCAAAGCCGATCCTCGTCTTTCCCGGGCGCGGCTGATCATTTTGACTTCCCTGGGGCATTTGATGGACGATCAGCAACTCGAGCGCATGGGCATCGATGCCTGTTTGGTCAAGCCCGTCAAGCAAGCCCGTTTGTATGAATGTTTGACAGGGCGAAATCACTTGCCCCATAAGCCGGCCGACGCCCCCGCCCCCGTCAATCTGCCCGCCGCCGAAGCCACCCGTGTCTTGCTCGCCGAGGACAATATTATCAATCAAAAGGTCGCCGTCGCCCAATTGCGCAAGCTCGGTTATGCTCCCGACGTCGTGTGCAACGGCGTTGAAGCGCTGGAAGCCGCCAAGCGCACTCACTATGACGTCATCCTGATGGATTGCCAAATGCCGCAACTGGACGGTTACGAAGCTTCCCGCCAGATCCGCGACCACGAAAAGACCGAGGGCGGGCCTCCCACCTATATCATCGCCATGACCGCCAATGCCATGCAAGGCGACAGGGAAAAGTGCCTGGCGGCCTCGATGGACGACTACCTTTCCAAGCCAGTGAAAAACTCCGATCTAAAGGCCGCTTTGGCCCGGGCCCGCGTGCCGGCGGCGCCGTCCCAGGCGCCTGCTCACGAGGCGGAAGCCGTAGCGCCGGAAACGCCGCCGCAAGGAGACGAGATACTGGACGTTGGACGCCTCGAAGCGGCGGCCAACGAAGACCCGAAGATACTGCAAGAGTTGGTCGATCTTTATTTTGCGCAAGCCAAGGACCTCATGAACGGGTTGCGCGCTGCGATTAATTCCGGTTCCCCAAAGGACGTGGACCATTTCGCCCATAAGCTGGTCGGCGCCAGCCTGGCCTGCGGCATGTCGGCCATGGTTCCACCTCTGCGCGAATTGGAAAAACGTGGCAAGCAAGGACAATTGAGCGGGGCTGACGTCCTGTTCGAACGCGCCAGCCGCCACTTGGAACTGACACGCGACAAAGTGGGAACCTATGTTCGTCAATACCAAAGCCATTGAACACTTCCGACCCAAGTAACGAGGCCGCCAAACCATTGGTGGATTTTGACCAGCTCAACGCCGCCTGTGACGGTAATGCCGACCTTATGCGGGAGTTGGTGGACATGTATTTCCACCAGGCGGGGGAAATTTTGCGCGCCTTGGAAAAGGCCATTGCGGAAAAGTCCGCCGCGCAAGTGGACCATTTCGCCCACAAGTTGGCGGGCTCCAGCCTGGCCTGCGGTTTTTCGACCGTTGTTCCGCCCCTGCGCCAACTTGAGCACAACGCCAAGTCGGGCCATCTGGAGGGCGCGTCCGATTTTTTCAACCAAGCCTCCACCCAGGTGGAGAATGTCCGCCGCCATGTCCGTGATTATCTCAACCAAGCTCCACCGCCGTAGATGAAAAAAATTCTAATTATCGAGGACGACTTAATTGTCCGGACGATCTATCGCCGTAAATTCGAGATGGCTGGCTACAGGGTCGAGACGGCCGAAGAAGGGGCCGCGGGGCTGAAAATGATTCCAGACTTCCAACCGGACCTCATCCAGGTGGACATTATGCTGCCGGGGATCGATGGCGTGGAAGTCATCCGCCAGATCCGATCGTGGCCTGAGTATCACGCCGTTCCCATCCTCGTGCTCTCGAGTTTTTACCGCCCGGACCTCGCCCAGGAGGCATGGAAGGCGGGGGCGACCAAATGCGTCTCGAAAATGGATTGCACTCCTTCCCTGGCGCTTGATTTGATCGAGCAGCTCCTGAGCGGTGAAGCCACCACATTTGTTCCCAAGTACGGGACTATTCCGATGCCCAGGGGACCCACCGAGCTGCGGGGACCGGCTCCGGACCCAGCCCCGGCCAAGCACCCTTCCTTGACCCCTGCGGCTCTGGGCCAAAGCTCGCCTACAACTCAGGAAACAACTTCATCCATCCCGGCGGATCTTTCGACATCCCTTTTTCCCAAGGCTGTGGCCTCCAACGAGGCTCCTCAGCCAGCTCTCCCGGATTCGGCGCCGTTGGTGGACGCGCCCAAGTTAAAACTCAACCTTGATTTGCCTCCCACAAAAGGACTTGCCCCTACGCGTCCGATCTTTGGACAAGAACCGCCGCGCGGCCCTGCCCCGGAAACGTCCGCGAAAGTCCCTGCTCGCGCTGAGATTCCAGGCTTGAAAACGCCGACTCGCCCCACTTTTGCCCGCCCGCCCGCGCCTGCCCCGGCGGAAACGAAATCGAGCGTTGCGGAAACGCCCACCGGTTCAGACTTCCGGTTGGAGATTCGCCAGGAGTTTCTGCGTCGCGCGCCGCAAATTCAAGCGGAAGTGCGCGATCGCGTCAGCGCCCTTATGAAGAGCAACAGCACCACGGACCAATTCGGCCTGTTGCACGACTTGGACGCCTCGGTGCATTCGCTGGCCAGCCTTGCCGGCATCACCGGCTTTAGCCGCATCGCGCATCTTGCCGGGGCCATGTCCACCCTCATTCGGGAGCTGCACAAAAAGCCCGCCCAGATGACCAGTTCTGTCCTGCGCACCATCGCCCATGCCGCCGATTGCCTGAACCAGATGTTCCGCGACTTGAATCAGATTTCCCACAACCTTCCTCAGTCCCTCCTCATCCTCGTCGTGGACGATGAGCCGATTTCGCGGCGCACCATTTCTCTGGCCCTGAGCAAAGCAAACCTTCGCTGTGTTTGCATGGAAGATTCGCTCGTCGCTCTGAGCGTGTTGAAGGAAAACGCCTTTGATTTGGTTTTTCTCGATGCCGAAATGCCCGGCATGTCCGGTTTCGACCTCTGCGCCGAACTGCGGAAACTCCCCACCAACAAATCCACCCCCGTCATTTTCGTCACCAGCCTGACAAAGTTTGAGGTCCGGGCCCAATCCTCCCTTTCCGGCGGCAACGACTTGATCGCCAAGCCCTTTTTGATGATGGAACTGGCGGTTAAGGCGTTGACTTATTTATTGAAACCGGCGCCGTCGTTCGAAACCGCCCCCAAAGCGGCGGAGGAGGCGTAGCCACGCCTTCCGCCACATTCCGAAGCCCTTACCGCCGGTAGTGATAATAGCCGCGAGGCCCCCAACCGTAATGACCGCGAGGTCCCCAGCCATACCATCCGCGTCCCCACCCATAAACGTAGGGATATGGGGCATAATACCGTGGATAATAAGCTGGCGATCCCACGACGACGGTCGCGGACGGCGCGTATCCATAGGGTGCGTAGCCATAGGCCGGATAAGCCGGTGGCGCATACGCATAAGGCGGTGCCGTGGCTGCGGCTACAGTGGCGCCAATAACCGCTCCGGCGGCCACTCCGCCGACCACGGCGCCCGGTATCCACCAACCCCCCGCCCGAGCTTGCGGCGCTCCAAAAGTTGTCAGCGCCAAAGCCAGGCCGGCGCTTAATGTCATCTTCGAAATCGCATTCATACAAACTCTCTTTCTCTTACACTTAGACGTTCTTTCGCCCATTCTATTTATGCCTTGGAACCGCCTCCCTGGCCAGCTTGGCCTCCAGCAGTCCCATCACAATCCTATACGACAGCCAGTTCCCAATCTTGCGCCGGGTGAAATCCGGAATTCTCCCAATCCTTAAAGAAATTAGGGCGGAGCGGCAGCTCCGCCCCACCACAATGGAGGGGAACTCCACGGCTTTTGCGTTGTTTTGTCCTGTTAATCTTGCCATCCTTTGTTTGTGACCGTGTCACAGGCCAGCGAGACCAGCCCCACTGAGAGATTACTGCTCAGGGCATTAATTATTTCCTTGCTCCTCCATTTTCTTTTCTTCGGACTGTGGAAAGTGGGCCGGGCTCAACATTGGTGGAACGACCTGGCCATGCCGCGCTGGATGCAGGCGGTCACCAAGGCGCTCATGCCCACTCCACCCAAGAAACTCTTTCCGCTCCGGCCTTCCTCCCCGCCAACGGTGTTTGTCGAGATAGACCCCGAGACAGTTTCGCCGACACCGCCCAAAGAGACGAAATTCTATGGCGCCAACAATACCCTGGCCGCCAATAAGGAGATCAAAACTCCTTCTGCCATCCCGAATATCGAGGGGCATCAAACCAAGGTGATGAAAATGACGGAGAACGCCGTTCCCAAACCCGTGGCCGTGCCCTTGCAACCGACGCCTCCGCCCCAGCCCAAAGAGGTCGTCGCTCAGTCTCCCCCGAAGAAAGCTGATGCCCCCGGTGACCTGGCGATGACCAAGCCAGCCAAAAAGGTCCAGGAGAAGGAAGGCAAAAGCGACGCCGAAGCGATTGTCCAGCCCCAGCCCCAGCCCGCTTACCAACGTCCGCGCACGTTGGCCGAGGCCGCCGAAAGGCGACACGGCACCCAGGGCGAACAATTACGCCAGGTCGGAGGGGTCAATGATATTCGGAACACATCGTCCTTGAACGTCCGCGGAAGCGCCGTCGGCGATTATGACGCACAGTTTGTGGCGGCGGTGAGGCAGCGCTGGTATCAATTGCTGGAAAATCGGACCCCCAACGCCCCGGGCAAAGTCGTGGTCGAATTCCAGATGCATCCCGATGGCCGTATAACCGGCCTTAAGGTGCTCACGAGCGAAGTGACCGAATTATTGTCCGCGTTGTGCGTCCAAGCCATTACCGATCCGGAGCCTTACCAGCCCTGGTCCAAGCAAATGCGGCTGGAGATTGCGACCGATTCACGCGACGTGCAATTTACTTTCTATTACGATTTGGAATGAGCTAACCTGAGTCTCCGAGAGAGGTATTCAAGCATGGATATTATCATTATAGGCGTACTTTTGCTGGCGTCGATTATCGGACTGACGTTTATCATCGAACGCGGTTTGGCCCTGCGCACGGTCAAGGTCATTCCGCCGCCGGTTCTCAGCGCGCTGGAAGCCTGCCGCAGCGCCGACGACCTGCCGATGCTGCGCAACATCTGCCAGCAGCATCCGGCCGCTTTAAGCCGGCTCCTCCTTCTGGCGGAAAAGAACCGGAATTGGTCCAGGGAAGACAATGCCAGCGCCGTTGAAACCAGTGCGCGCCAGGAAGTCTCCCGCCTTGAACGCGGCTTGGTCGTGCTCGAAATCATCGTCGGGGCCGCTCCTCTGCTGGGATTAGTGGGCACGATCTACGGCATCATGGCAGTCTTCGGTGGCATGGGGGCATCTGGTTCCGGTGACAATTCCGTGCTCCAGAGCGGCATCGCTACGGCCCTGCACGCGACTTTTCTTGGGTTGGTCACCGCCATTCCGTCGCTGGTCGCCTGGAATTATTACAACAGAAAGGTGGAGAGCCTGGCGGTTGAAATGGCTGCGTTATGCGACGCTTTTGTCCACCAACTCTATCGTGGGGAAGAAGTGGTGGCGCCCGGGGCCAATTTAAAGACCGCCTCCCGGCGCAGATGAGCTATGCAATTCACTTCTCACAAGCATCGGCAGGCTCCCGCGGTCATCATCGTTTCGTTGATCGACGTTCTCCTCGTCGTCCTGATTTACCTCGTGGTGACGACCATGGCCAAGCAGCAACCGGCTATCAAACTCGCCCTCCCGCAATCTTCGCAGCAAAAAGCGGGAGCTTCTGACAACTCACTCGTCGTGACCATTTCAAAGCAAGGCCCTCTCTACCTTAAAAGGGACCCTGTAACCCTGGACATCTTGCAAAAACGGCTTATGGCGGCCGTCCAGGCCAATCCCAAAGCAACCCTTTCCATTCGGGCCGATACGGAGGCGCCAGTGGGACAAGTGGTCAAAGTCATGGACGCGGCAAGAGCCACTGGAATCACAATCGCCAACCTCTGGACTGCCAACGGTCAGACACCGTAACAGACTCGGATCCCCCCCCGCCAATCAGTGCAAATTGCCACGGTCGTATGGCAATTTTCACGATTCCCAAAGAAATGGTTGCGTTGCCACATAGCGGAATCGGCAGGCATTGCCACTCTATTCGAATGGCTGGAGGCCGACGATCAAGCCAGCTTCCATCCCCAGTCGCAATTGGCGGCAAAATAATCTCCGATCAGGTCACCGGACGAGCGCCAGGAAGGCTGCTCCTGCCACCGCGATGATGCCGCCCAAAAGAGAGCGGCGGTGAAACGGTTCGCCTTCGAACCTTTGCGCGAAGGGGATGACGACTAGAGGGGTTGTGGCCACGATGGCCAGGACGATCCCTGTCGGCATGGTTCGCAACGCCCATTGGTAACAGCTCACTCCCAATGTTTGACCAAAGAACCCGTTAAGCAGGATCCAGAGCCAGGCGCGGCGCCACTTGTCCGGCGCTGGTGGAACCGGTGAAGACGCGCCCCAATGGGAGGAGATTTCACGCCGTTTAACGATCAGGAGGCAGACTCCAGCGACGAAAAGCCCGCCGATCAGCCTCTGATAGGCGGCGGTCGCGCCATCGATTCCCTGGCCCACGGTCGCCGCGACGGCGTAAGCTTTCCGGCTTAGAACGGCGCCAAAGCCGTTACCGAAGGCGGCGAGCAAACCGTGGCAAATGCCCGCTGCCAAAACGCCTCGTTGGATGTTCAAGTGCCGCCCCGGCGCCAGCGCGACGGCTACCCCAGCGAGGATGATGGCGCAGGCGGCCATTTGGCTGCCGGTCAGTTTTGTTCCCAGCCAGAGCCACTCCAGAGCCGCGGCGGAGAGGGCGGAAAAACATTGGATGATGAGCAAAGACAGCCTCGACCCGATGCGAGGCAGCGCCTGAAAGAGAAAGACATCCGCTCCCACGCCTACGAGCCCGCTGAGGAGAAACCACGGAAACGAAATACCCGACAATCCCTGTCCAAGGGTGTGTGCCCAGAGCGCCAAAAAAGCTGCCGCCAGAGCGAGCCGCCAAAAATTGGCTTCCGTTCCGCCCATCAGGCGCGCCGATTGTGTCCCACAAACAGCCGAAATCGAAAACAGAACGGTGGTTAGAATCGCCGCCAGCACTCGCGCGATGATCAAGGACGAGTGCCGTGGACTTCAAGCCCTAACAAAGACCCCAAGAAATGCGCACATATTTTTGGGAGTACTTCTTTCTGTGTTCATCTGTGTCAATCTGCGGCTAAAATCGGAAGTTGTCCTTCTACCGCGCGTCTGCCGTCACCGGGCGAGGTCGCGCTCCAGGGTTTCGCGGATGCCGGCAAAAATGTTTTCGGCAAGCTGGCGCCGGCCTTCATTGGTCAGATGGATAATGTCAATAAATTTTTCATGGTCCCCGTCAAGATGTAGGACGCACCTTTTCATTTTTGTAAACGCCAAGAGACGGGGGATTTGGAAAGAATCAGCGCCCGCAAGCGCTCCTGGCCGCCATTGCGATGGAGGAACTGCTTTTGAAATTTTCCAGTGGTGGC
>JBKQWF010000253.1:0-26784 GCA_052139695.1 Limisphaerales bacterium | reverse complement strand
ACTCGGGTATCAAAGTCTCGAAGGAAGCTATGCAAGCTGTGCGCCTGACCCCGAACGCATTTCATGGCGAGTGGAACTACACAATATCGCATTAACTGTGACAGTTATTTTTGCGCGGCTCCTAAGGGCGGCCTCCCTGTGTCTATGAGCAACGACTCCGACAATGAGAGTGCCCACAACGGCAAGGCCCGCAAGGAATCCCGACCACGAGCGCGATGCGGTTTCCGGTTGCGATTTCGTTGTTCTTGGCTCCGGCCGTTGTGCTGGTTCTGCCGGGACGTAAAGAACCGTCTCCGACCCGCAATGCGGACATGGGACGGTTTGGCCAGCCTGCTGCCGCTCAAACCCAATGTGCCCGCTGCAATGCTGGCAACTGCATTTTGTTTCAGCGCCCACAGCGTCAGATTGTCACTGATCACCCTTCGAAGCGATCCAACCATACCCCGGTTCGTGCAGCAAGACTTAAATTTGCAGCCACGACACTACCCCGTTTGACAGGCACCGGGCATCCCTGTCGGCGCCGAAGGCTGTTTTCTCCGCGGCGCGGTTAAACGCCCCCGGGGTTGGCGAGGAAGCGCAGTCGTGCAAGCTGGTGTCACTCACTTTTGAAAATGGTTGACAGCGAGGGGCTTGAGGCGCTTTGAGATGCCCCGGCAGCGCCCCATGAATTTGCCGGGGCGATTCGCCATGTGATGAATCCGGCGGGCTGCCTGAAGCAACAATAGTTTGGCTAATTCTCCAAATAGTTATTGCCTAAAAAACTGATCTAAGCTATCGACTAGGCTTTGTATGAACATGAAATGGATCCTCCGCACGGCCCTTTTTCTCCTGGCTTGCCCCATCCTGGCGCCAGCGCAGACCGACCCTGGCAGCCAAAGCCCTTACGCCAACGAAACGCCCGCCCAGCGCGATGCCCGCATGAAATGGTGGCGCGAAGCCCGCTTTGGCATGTTCATCCATTGGGGCGTTTATTCCGTGCCCGCGGGCACTTACGACGGCAAGCAGATTCCCAGCATTGGCGAGTGGATCATGTGTACAGGCAAGATACCCATGGCCGATTACCAGGCTTTTGCGAAGCAGTACAATCCAGTCAAATATAATCCCGACGAATGGGTGCGCCTGGCCAAGGAGGCCGGGATGAAATACATCGTCATCACGGCCAAGCATCACGACGGTTTCGCCAATTTTGCCACCCAGGCCAGCCCCTGGAACATCGTCCAGGCCACCCCCTATGGCAAAGATGTTTTGAAACCTCTCGCCGCCGCTTGTCGCAAGTATGGGCTCAAATTGGGCTTCTACTATTCCCAAGCCCAGGACTGGAACAACGGCGGCTCGGCTTGCAGCGGCAAGTGGGACCCCCATCAACAGCATGACATGGACGATTACATCGACAAAATTGCCGTCCCCCAGGTGCGCGAACTGCTCTCCAACTACGGGGAGTTCCCCGCTGTTCTCTGGTGGGACACGTCCTGCGATATGACCAAGGACCGGGCGGACAAACTCGCCGCGGCGCTCAAACTCAAGCCGGGCATCATCTTTAACAACCGCCTCGGCGGCGGTTACAACGGCGACACCGAAACCCCGGAGCAATCCATCCCGGCGACGGGCTTCGCCGGCGGGCGCGATTGGGAAACGTGCATGACGATGAACGATACCTGGGGCTATAAGAGTTATGATAATAATTGGAAATCGACCGAAACCATCATCCGCAACCTCGTCGATATCGCGAGCAAAGGCGGCAATTATTTGCTCAACGTCGGGCCGACCAGAGAAGGTTTGATTCCTGGACCGAGCGTGGAGCGGCTCAAAGAGGTGGGCCAATGGATGAAGGTCAACCGCGAGGCGATCTATGCCACTTCCGCCAGCCCCTTTAAAAAGCTGCCCTGGGGACGTTGCACGACAAAAATCTCCGGCAAGGAAACCACGCTTTTCCTGCACGTTTTCGAGTGGCCGGCGGATGGAAAACTCGTGGTGCCCGGTTTGAAAAACCCCGTGCTTTCAGCGCGTTTGCTTGCGGACAAAACGAAGTTGAAATTCACCAGTACCGCGGGCGGTGTGGAAGTGGCAGTCCCCGCCACACCACCGGACGTTATTTCCTCAACGGTCGTTCTCCGCATCAGCGGAACGCCGCAGGTCGAAGCCACGCCGCTGACGCAAAACGCCGATGGTTCCATCATGCTGGCAGCCGGGGAAGCCCGGTTGCATGGCGCGGCCATCCAGCAGGAAAGCAAAGACGGGCACGAAAACATCGGGTTTTGGACTAACCCGGAGGATTGGACCGATTGGGAATTTAAAGTGACCGCCCCCGGAAAATTTGAAGTCACGGTGGACGTGGCCGCGGTGAACGCGACCTCCGTGGACCTGGCCGTCGGCGACAGCCATCTGCGCGCGAATCTGAGCGCGACGGGCGATTACAGCGCCTTTAAGACGGTCAAATTGGGCGCCATTGAGATCGGGCCGGCCATGCAAATTCTGGCCTTGCGCACGGCCAAGGGCGACTGGCATCCGCTCAACGTCCGGTCGGTGCGGCTGACGCGGATCAATTAATAATTAAAGAGAGAAACTTCTTTACACACGCCACTTTGCGGGCACATTACGGAAGTGTCTGTAAACCTTACTCAGAACGGACAGGTCATCGCGCCCCCGAAGGCGTCTGATTTTGATTCGTTTACTTTGCCGGAATTGGACGCCGCCATTTCCCGGTCGCAGGGTTTTCTTTTGCGCGAACAAAAGCCCGAGGGCTATTGGATTGGCGAACTGATGGTCGATGCCACCCTCATGTCGGACATGATTGCCTTCCGCCACTGGAATGGCGACGTGGATGAGAAATGGCAGCGCAAAGCGGTCAACCATATCCTTTCCCTGCAGTTGCCCGCCGGCGGCTGGAGCATCTATCCCCACGGACCCGCCGAGGTCAACGCCACCGTCAAGGCTTACCTGGCCCTCAAGCTGGCCGGCATGCCGATGACCGATCCGCGCATGTTGCGCGCCCGCCAGACGGCTCTCAGCCTGGGCGGGATACCCCGGCTCAACACCTTTTCCAAGCTCTACCTCGCTTTGCTCGGCCTTTTCCCATGGGACTATGTGCCGACCATTCCGTGCGAGGTGATCCTGATTGGCAAATGGTTCTTCGTCAATTTAAACGAGATGAGTTCGTGGAGCCGGTCGATGCTCGTGCCCCTCTCTATCATCAACCATTTCAAGCCCACCCGCAACCTGAAGGCCAAGGTCTCCTTGCAGGAACTTTATCCTCTCGGCTTCCATGAGCGCGACCTCATGCTGGCCCGCGACCCGAAGCTTTTTACCTGGCGCAATTTCTTTATCTGGCTGGACCGATTGCACAAGTTTGCGGAAATCTTTGCCCGCCACAATCTCCATCCCTTCCGCAAGCGCGCCATCAAGAAGGCCGAGCAATGGATGATCGAGCGCTTTGAGGGCAGCGACGGCTTGGCCGCGATTTTCCCCGGCATCCTCAACTCCATTATCGCCCTCAAAGCATTAGGCTATCCGGACGATCATCCGCTCATCACCTGGAACGAAGCGGAGCTGAAAAAGCTCGAACATGAAACCGAGCACACCGTGCGGATGGAGCCGTGCCTCTCGCCCGTTTGGGACACCGCCATCATTGCCATCGCGTTGCACGAATCCGGCCTGCCCAGCGATCATCCCGCCCTGGTTAGATGCTGCGACTGGATGCTGGATCGCGAAGTGCGTTTCCGCGGCGATTGGCATTACAAGAACCGGGCGGAGGTCGAACCGAGCGGATGGGTTTTCGAATTCAACAACAAGTGGAATCCCGACGTGGACGATACGGCCATGGTCCTGCTGGCCCTGCGCAAAATCCCCACGGCCAATCCCCACCGGCGCGATGCCGCCTTCCAGCGCGGCCTCAATTGGACGCTGACCTTCCAATGCAAGGATGGCGGCTGGGCTTCCTTTGACAAGGACTGCACCAATAGCATCCTGGAAAAAGTCCCGTTTGCCGATCACAACGCCATGCTGGATCCCGAATGCGCCGACATCACGGCGCGCATTTTGGAGTTGCTGGGCTATGAGAATTTCAGCCAGGACCATCCGCAGGTGCGCAAGGCGCTCGAGTTTATCCGCGAACACCAGGAGGAGGACGGCTCCTGGTACGGCCGCTGGGGAGTGAACTATATTTACGGCACCTGGCAGGTCCTCCGCGGCCTCCGCGCCCTCGGCCTGGACATGCGCCAGCCCTGGCTCCTCAAGGCGCGCGACTGGCTGGAGAGCGTGCAGCGCGAAGACGGTGGCTGGGGCGAACGGTGCGACACTTACGACGACCCGGTCTTCAAAGGCCAGGGTTCCAGCACTGCCTCCCAAACCGCCTGGGCAGTGATGGGGCTTTGCGCCTTCGATGATCCGCATCGGCCCAGCATCGAGAATGGCATCGAATACCTCGTTCGCACCCAGAACCCCGACGGTTCCTGGAGTGAATCGGAGACGACCGGGACAGGTTTTCCCCGCGTGTTCTATTTGAAGTACGACATGTACCGCAATAGCTGGCCGCTGCTGGCCCTGGCCACCTATCGCAACCTGCTGCCTCGCTCTCGTTCTCAAAAACCGGGTCGCGCGATTGCAAGCGCCGCCGCCGCGCGCTGACTCGCTTCCAGCCGTGAGTTGGTTCTATCGCGGCCTGATCCGCCCGGTCCTTTTCACCCAGGAGGCGGAGCGAATTCACGACCGGGTGATGCGCTCCCTTAGTCAGGTTAGCCGCAGCCCGTTCCTGGGCAGGCTGACCGCCGCCCTCTACCGCGCCTCGGATTTGCCCGTTCAACTCTTCGGCCTGCGCTTTCCCAATCCCATCGGCTTGGCCGCGGGCATGGACAAGACGGCCGCCGCCGTGCCGGCCTGGCGGGACCTTGGCTATGGTTACAGCGAGTTGGGAGGGGTGACCTGGCACGCCCAGCCGGGCAATGCGCCGCCACGCCTGTTTCGCGCCATCCCCGACGAGGCGATTGTCAATAGCATGGGTTTCAATAATCCCGGCGCCACCGTCGTCGCGAACGCGCTCGCGCAATGGAAATCCCGCGGCCGCTGGCCTGATCATCCGGTCGGGATCAACCTCGGCAAGTCCAAAATCACGCCCCTGGACAAAGCGGCGGAGGATTACGCCAATTCGTTTCGCGCCCTCCGTCCTTACGCCGATTTTTTTGTGGTCAACGTCAGTTCGCCTAATACTCCCAATCTCCGTCAACTCCAGGACAAAGTCGCTTTGGACGAGATTTTGACTGCCCTCCAGGAGAGCAACACCGGTCCGGTTCCCATTCCGGTCCTGGTGAAGGTGGCTCCGGACCTTTCCTTCGAGGCGCTCGACGAAATTCTGGCCCTGGCCGTTCCTCCCAAACTCGCGGGCATCGTGGCCACCAACACCACCATCACCCGCCCGGATTCACAAAACCCACACTTGCGGCAAGTTTATTCCAACCCCGGCGGCTTAAGTGGCCGGCCGCTCCGCCTCCGCAGCACCGATATCATTCGGCATCTCTATCGCCAGAGTCATGGCCGCGTTCCGATCATTGGCGTGGGCGGTATTTTTGACGCCGCGGATGCCTGGGAGAAAATCACGGCCGGCGCGTCGTTGCTGCAAATCTACACCGCGATGATTTACCGCGGTCCGGGCGTGGCCAAAGAGATTGTCGTTGGATTGCGACGGAGGTTGCGGGAGGGCGGTTTCAGCGATCTTCTTCAAGCGGTCGGCACGGCCAATCGCGCTTAACCGGAACGATGGAGTTGAAGCTGGGGAGCGCGACCGTCCTGGTCGCTTCCAGCCGGCGTCCCGCCGACTGGCGCAGGAGTCAAAACTACTCACATTGTGGTGGATCTGTCGCGGCGCAGGTGCTTTCGGCGGGACACCCGCGCTCCCCTTCCTGTTGAACAACCGCGCCCTCTGCAGAATCCGTGGTCACATCATGAAAACCTTGAATAGGGGCCAAAAGAAGAAACCGCGTCTCAGCTAACTGCGGGAGGGTCCGCCAACGTTGATATTATGTTCCAGGCAGTAAGCGGCGTTCGCGGCATATTTCTGCGCCCAGTATTTTAATTTGCTCCGCTCCTCCTGCGAGAGCGCGCGGACCACTTTCGCGGGCGAACCGAGCACCAGCGAACCTTCCGGGATTTTTGTATGCTGGGTGATCAAAGCGCGCGCGCCAATCAGGCATTGCGGCCCCATTTCCACGCCGTCCAGCACCACCGCGCCCATTCCAATAAGGCATTCGTCAGCAATCGCGCAAGCATGCACAATGGCTGAATGCCCGACCGTGACATAACTGCCCAAAATACAGGGATAATCGTCTGCCAGATGCAAGACCGAGTTGTCCTGGATATTGGTCGCAGTCCCGGCGACGATCCGGTTAATGTCGCCCCGCAAGACGGCGTTATACCAAACACTGGCGCCGTCGCCCAGGGTGACGTCCCCCACCACGACCGCGCCGCTGGAGATATAAACGCCCTTCCCGAGGGAGGGTTGCTTGCGTAAAAAAGTGTTTAACTGAACATGAAGACTTTCGAATGGGTCCATAAATTATTTCTGCTCCGCAGCCGTGCCGCGCGCGGGAGGATGGAAAAACAGCGCCAAAATAATGGCCGCGGCCAGGGCCACGCCGCCGGCGATGACAAACATAGTCCGGAAATCAATTACGCTTTGCACAGTATAATAGGCCGTCATTCGCGGGCAAATCGTATTGGCCGCGATGGCGCCCAGGCCAAGAATCATCACGTTGAAAAGGCCTTGCGCGCTGGACCGCACGTCTTTCGGAAAATACTCATCAACAAAAATATACACCGTCGCGAAGAAAAACGCGTAACAAATGCCGTGCAACAAGAAGACCGCGATAATCAGCCAGGTGATCTGCGGGAAAAAGGCAAAGACCGCGAATCGAACCACGTGCCCCATGATTCCAATGATCATCGTCAGCCGCCAGCCCAACCGTTTGAGGGTCATGCCCAGAATGGCCATGGTCAGGATTTCCGCCACTTGACCAATGCTCATGACCGGCATGATCCATTGGGTCGGAATGCCCACTTGCTGGCTGCCTAAAAACGTTCCCGCCCAATTGAAATAGGCATAAATAACGAACGCATCCACAAGAGCCAAAATCCACAAGACCAGAACGAAAGGCTGTTTCAGCAAGCGCATCGCTTCCACCCAGGCCAGTTTGTCCTGGACGGCTTCGGCCTTTTTCGGGGGCGTGTGCGGCAGTGTCAGGCTGAACCCGGCGAGGATAAACGACGCCACCCCAGCAATGAGGTAAGTCCAGCGAATGTCGCTCACATCCATTTTGATAAAGGTCAGCGGCCAGGCCGCCACAATCCAGCCTATGGACCCTCCCATGCGGATCAATCCGAAGTCTTTTGAATCCTTCAAATTCGCGAAGGCGATGGAGTTGGCGATGGAAAGGGTCGGCACGTACAACAGGCAATGCACCAGCATGAGAATGAAGAAGGTCCAAAAATCGCGGGTGAATGCCAGCCCCAGAATGGCGATTCCTCCGACCAATTGGCTGAAGGCGAGGAACCTTTCCGCCGCAAAATTACGGTCCGCGAACTGATTGCTAAAGAAAATCGCCACCAGCGTGGCGACAGGGAAGGCGTTCAAAATGGCGGTCTGTTGCAGCGGGGTGAAATTTAGCGATGGAAGATAGCTATAGATCAGCGGCAGCCAGGCTCCCCAGATAATGAACTCCAGCACCATCATGGCGAAGAGTTTCCAACGAACGGCGTTATTCATTGGCACGTAGCGTAGAGATTCGGCGGCAACGCATCAAGGTAAAGTTGACAGAGGCAAAACGCCTTGATCATGGTTGCCTTGAATTCAGTCTGGATTCGTTCATACTGACACGAATGAAATTCAGCCGAAATATCCATCTAACTCCACGCTGGCCGCTTGCGGCAGCGTTCATCGCGGCGTTGGCCCTTTCATCCGCGGCAAAGGCCCAAACCGAGGCAGCCGAACCGGGGTCGGAAAAATCCATGACCGTCCTGCCGCTGGAGAAATCGGCCAGCCGGGGCATTGTCACGCGCGATCCATCCGACATCGTGAAGTGCAAGGATGAATATTGGGTTTTTTACACGGGGCGGGGTGTGCCGTCTTATCATTCCAAGGATTTGGTGAAATGGGAACGCGGCCCGGCGGTATTCAAAACGGCGCCGGGATGGATCGCCAGCACGGTCCCCGAAAACCGCAATATGTCCTACTGGGCGCCCGACATCATGAAAGTCGGCGACCGGTATCTCCTTTATTATGCTGTATCCTCGATGGGAAGCATGACCTCCGCCATTGGCCTCGCCACGAATGCCACCTTGGAACCGAACGACCCGGCGTATCATTGGAGTGATCAAGGCGTCGTGGCGCGGACGAAGCAAGGTGACAACTACAACGCGATCGATCCAACCGTGTTTCAAGACACTGACGGCAGCTTGTGGTTGACGTTTGGTTCGTATTGGAGCGGCATCAAACTGATTCAGCTTGATCCCAAGAACGGAAAACGCATCGCTCCGGACTCAGAGATATTTCCTCTGGCTTTCAACGAATCAATCGAGGCGTCTTATTTGTGCAAGCACGATGATTACTATTATCTTTTTGTGAACTGGGGTTCTTGCTGTCAGGGCCCCAGGAGCACTTATAACATCCGTATCGGGCGGAGCACGTCGGTCACGGGGCCGTATCTGGACAAAGCCGGTGTGGAGATGTTGCACGGCGGCGGCAGCCTGTTTCTGTCCACGACCAACGGGCCCTTGATCGGACCGGGACATGCGGGAACGCTGACGGCGGAAGGCAAGACTTGGTTCACGTCGGACTTCGAAGGTGACGTTCGAATGAATGGAAAAGCCACTCTGGCAATCATGCCGCTGCGTTGGAATGCGGACGGCTGGCCGGAGGCGACGGTGAATGACGTCAAACCCGCGACCTCTGCAGAACCCGCATCGAAGTAAACGTAGCACGACTTAGCCGATTCACGCCCACGCATTTCAAGCTATGGCACCAGCAAAATGCGAAACCCAGTATAACTGTATCGGCCCCACGCCGCCGCGAATCCGCGCGCGGCGCAGCGGCAGAGCTCTATATTTTCATTGTAACATCCACCGCGAAGGATTCGCTTCGGAGGCGGACCCGGAATTTCGTCGGCGCACCATTGAAATACATTGCCGATCATATCGTGTAAGCCCCAAGGGTTCGGCTTGAAACTGCCCACCGGCGCGGTGAATGGATACCCGTCGTCGAACGGAAACGTGGACGCATCGGCCGGTTCGCCTAGTTCCGCGCGCAGCGATAAGTCTGGCACGTTGGCGTAACCCCGCAGGCTGGCCGGATCATCCCCGGTGAAAAAAGTGTTCGTCGTGTCGGCGCGACACGCATACTCCCATTCCGCCTCGCTCGGCAGGCGCGCCTTCATCGTTGTTTTTGTGCCGAGCCATTTGCAAAAAACCATCGCGTCGTTCCAGCTAACATTCCCCACCGGGAAAGCGTCTGTCATCGGCCAGCCTGGATTGCGCCAGGTATATTGCGGAAAATAGCCTTCGAAACGGTGACGCGTCGCATTGTAGCCATGGCCTCCTTGATAACGAGGCCGTTGATCGGTTTCAGCGTCCGTTTTGTAGCCAGTCTCCAGCACGAATTGCCGAAACTGACCGACCGTCACTGTCGTCCGGCCCAAATAGAACCCGTGCTCAATCTGGACCCGGCGCTGCGGTTTTTCCTCCTCCTCGGCCAGCTTGTCGGAGTCGGGCGCTCCCATCACAAATTGTCCTGGCTTAATCCAAATGAATTCGAATGGTTGGCCCGCGCCTACTTTGAGTGAAAGCTGATTCGTGTTCGCCTCCGCCCCTATAATCATGGAGCAAAGCACCAAGCAGATCGAATGGATCAACAGCTTTAACATCCCAGCACATAAGGATTACCCAGGCGTCCGATGGGCGCAAATTCAAACCTCCGTCGAACGCAGGCGAAATTTTAGCCATCGTCTCGCCGAGGCGACTGTTCTTGTTCGTATGGGACAGGAATCGTTGGTTGCCTCGGCGCAGAGCGAGGCCAGGGTTCGAGCATCTTTTTCCAAAAACCCGTTGACCCGTCTATCGCTTCACACTTTAGGCTTTTTCTCGTCATGGCCGTGACGGAACAGTAGAGACAGAAAAAACTAATTAAAATAATATGAAGAACCACGTAAACGTAGAAGAATGGGTCGCGATGTTTGAAGAGGTTGGCCTGGACGAGGCGAAACGGGAGCAGTGGCACAAACTATTCGAGCGCCGCCACCCGGCCGGCCATCAGGGCTTCCTGGAATGGCTTGGATTCAAGCCGGAAGATATAAATCAAATTCGAGCCCAGTTCCGATAATCCGCATGGGGCTGGCGGTGCCGGGGCGTCGCCTTGCCCCCTTTGGCGATGAACAAATACTCGATCTCGAACATTGCGGGGTCGTGCGGCCTGTCCCGCAGCACGCTCCTGTACTACGACCGCATCGGCCTGCTGCGGCCCTCTGGCCGAACCGCGTCCGGCTACCGCTACTACACCGATGCGGACCGCAAAAGGTTGGAGCGGATCCGGCATTTCCGTGAAGGCGGCCTGACTTTGAAAGAGATTCGCGCGGTGCTCTCATCCGGCGGCAAGCCCGGAACGAAGCTCCTCGAAAAGCGCTTGCGCGAGACCGCGGAGAACATCGTTGGACTAAAAAAGCAACAGCGGATGCTAGCCGGAATGCTGCGCCGGGTTGCCACGGGCAAGCAGTTGGCCACGGTGGACACGGCGCTGTGGGTGGAAATGCTTGAGGCAGCCGGCATGGACGACGCCGCAAAGAAGCGGTGGCACATGGAATTCGAGCGCCGTGCCCCGGAGGGCCACCAGGAATTCCTCCTTTCGCTCGGCATCCCAGCCGACGAAGTCACCCGCATCCGGAGCTGGAGTCGTGGTGAAACCGAGACCTACGAATTGCCAGAAGGTGAGCAATGGAGCGGTTGGGGGAAATGTTAGGATGAAGGGCTGAGCGGCTTCACAGGTGAAAATCGCAAACGAGGCATTATTTGAGTGGTTTTGCGCCTCAAATAAGGATCACTCCGGAATCATTCCAATCGTCCTTAACCATGTCTCCACCAACTGGGTCCATTCGGTAATCGGAAACTTCGTGCGCCGCAGCCCAAAGGCGTGCCCACCCTCCGCATACAAATGCAACTCGACGGGGACCTTGGCGTTCCTGAGGGCGAGGGAGTAAGCCATCGAATTTCTGACATCATCCACCGGGTCATTCTGGGCCTGCAACAAAAACGTCGGTGGTGTGTTGCTGTTGACGACAATGTTCGGATTTAACCCTAGCTCCCTTGTGTTTTTCCACGAATCCAGATCTTCAGGATTCCAAGGCGACAGGTGCCCGGGATAAAGCGCGATGGCAAAATCCGGGCGGCAGGCAACTTGGTCGGCGGCATCGACCGCCGGATACGACCGCTTCGCAAAATGCGTGCTCGTCGCGGCCACTATATGCCCGCCAGCTGAAAAACCGATCACCCCGATCTTGTGCGGATCAATATGCCATTCGGCGGCATGAAAGCGCACCACCGCCAGCGTTCGCTGTGCATCTTCCAACGCCAGGGGCGACTCCCTATATGGTCCCACTCTTTTGACCGGCACGCGGTATTTCAGGAGCACCGCGGTGATGCCTTGGGAGGTCAGCCAATCACAAATCTCCGTGCCTTCAATGTCCATGGCCAGGCACGTGTAGCCTCCGCCAGGAAAGACGACGACCGCAACCCCTGTATTGGTTCCCCTGGGCGAATAGACTGTCATGGTCGGCCGCGTGACGTTGCGGGCGCAGACCCAACGCGTGCCGGTCTCCGAAGTTGCGTTTGTAACATCTTCCGGCCCGGTGACAGGCTGCGTTCCGGCATCCGGAACCGCCCCCGGCCAGATCGGGATTTGCGTATGTCCGGGCGAGGGTTGCCAGACAGGCGTCTGAGCGCTCAGACCGCCGCACGCAAACACACCAGAGAGAGCAAGAATGAAAGGATTCATCACAATCCTGAGGCTGACAAAATGGGTGCGCCTTGTCAAAGGAGGCTTCCTTTAGTTGACGCTGAAAGAACCTTGTTCTCGGATAAAGCTAAAAGCCTGTCGTTCTGTAGCCATGCTGTGGGTTTGCTCAACCGCGGTCCGGAGGGGCGGGAATTCGAATTTCGGCCGCAAGTTGAGAATTGGCCTGACGAATAATAGCTCTCACTAGTACCCACTCGGAGTTCGATGGCAGAGGCAAGACGTTTGGCGTTTGGCGTTTTCCACCGCGAGCCTGAAACAAAGCCACATCGCCTAGTCCGACGACGCCAGATCTCTCCGCGTGGGTTCCGGAATTGGACTGCCCGCATTTGAATCACTGCCCGATGGAATTCTGTATCCTGACCAGATCCGAGCGATGGGTGACCGACATGCCGCCGATGAATTCACCTGTGATGCCCAGCCAGCCCCAGCGTTCCGAGTGACCATCGGCAAAGGCCAGTGTGGCGCCATTGTTGTGTCGCGCGGTCGGGCAGTTGTCCCACTTAGCCACGTTGGAGCCGAGGGTCTGCCAGAACAACCCATCATCCACGGTGTTGAGGCTTTCATCTATGAAAACCATCGCGCAGGGCGGGCTTGGATTCCGCACCTGAGAGGTTTTGAAGATCGGCGGGTTGTTCGAGCCCCAAAGCGTGCTGGCATCCCAAACGGGCCCGGCCGTGGAAGTATCGCCGGCAGAAGCGCAACCCATCCGGCCGTTCATGGAGACGGACCGAACCAGCAAGGCGGCGTCGATGGGCGTGGGGGCGGAATACTTGGTGCCCTTGAGGCTGGGACAGTGATAAATGGCCGCTGATCGGTTGTACGCAAATAATTTGGCGTTCTGGATATAGCCAGCGTTGGTGGCTTCCTCTGTTTTATTGACATTCCCCGACACCCAACTGTCCGGAGAGCTGTCCCGGTTGCCGATGGTCCAGTTGTTGGGCAGATTTTCAGTGTTATCGTGCGCGTACAAGACCCAGCTGAATATCAATTGTTTCATATTATTGACGCATCGGATGGTGCGGGCCTGCTCATGCGCCTTGCCCAGCGTCGGCAACAACAGGGCGGCCAGGATCGCGATGATCGCGATCACCACCAGCAGTTCGATCAGCGTAAAACCCCGGTTTCGATAAGGAGGTCTTTCCATCGATGGCGGGATAATAAGAATAACTCCTCAAACTGTCCAGAGAATTGTTGGTGACGCGGCGGTGTCCGGCTCGCGAATGCGCCATCAGCAATACCAGCGGGTTCACGTTCAGCACCGCATTCAGTTCAGCACCGCAATGAAGCGGTCAACGCTCACAAGGGACGGCTTCGTGCATGAACAAACTGATCCATTCTCGTGCTTCAAGCCGATCGTTCGCTGAACCCCCTGTCAGGGCGTAGCCTCCTTCCGGTTTCTTGATCAGATTTGCGTCGCCAAATGCCGCAATGAGCGTTCCACGTTCCGAGCCGGTTTCCACAAAGTGCGTTGTTGTCATGCGCCGACCTTAAGGCAGCCGGTTGGACAAAGGCTGTCCAACCCCGGCTTTTTCTTGGAATATTTTTTCCAATAGCCGGGGGTCTGCTTTGCGTGTTCTCCGAGCCGCAAAGCCGCGCATGAAAGCAATCTGAAACGGTTTTCGTCCTTGTTTGCCGGCTCCCCTCCAGGAGAACGGAAGTCATCGTATTTATGCTTCTCAGTCCTAAGTCACGCGCCCGGTTCCGCTACGGTGTCGAGCAAGCGTTTGATGATCCCCTCCACGTTCGCCCCCTCGGCTTCCGCGCGGTAGTTGGCCAGGATGCGATGGCGCAAGACCGGGGCCGCCAGGGCGCGAATGTCCTCCGCCCCGGCATGGGTCCGCCCTTGCAAGAGCGAGCGCGCTTTGGCCCCCAGGACCAGGAATTGCGCGGCGCGCGTTCCGGCGCCCCAGCTGACCCAGTCATTGACGAAAGAAGGCGCGCCCGGCTGCCCCGGACGCGACGCGGCTGTCAAACGCACGGAATAACGGACCAGGTTCTCGGCGATCGGCACCTGCCGGACCAATTCGTGGAAGCGCAACACATCCGCCCCGGTGAAAACCGGCGAAATGGCAGCGGCCCGGCGCTCGGTCGTTTGCCGCACCACTCCCACTTCCTCGTCTTCCGGCAAATAGTTCATGACCACGTTGAACATGAAGCGGTCCAACTGCGCTTCCGGCAGCGGATAGGTGCCTTCCATCTCGATGGGGTTTTGCGTGGCCAGCACATAAAACGGCTCCTCCAAAGTGTGGCGCACGCCGCCGGCGGTGACTTGATGTTCCTGCATCGCTTCGAGCAACGCCGCCTGCGTTTTGGGCGGCGTGCGGTTGATTTCGTCCGCCAGAATCATGTTCGCAAAGACCGGTCCGCGCACGAACACCATTTTTCTCCCTTCGCCGGTTTCCTGCAGGATTTCCGTGCCCGTGATGTCCGCCGGCATCAGATCGGGGGTGAATTGAATGCGTTGAAATTTCAGGTGAAAAATCTGGGCGATGGACTTGACGAGCAGCGTCTTGGCCAGCCCCGGCGCGCCGGTGATCAGGCAATGACCCCCGGCAAAAAGGGCAATGAGAATTTGCTCGATAATTTCTTTTTGACCGACAATCGCTTTGCTCAGCTCGGCCAAAATCTGGGTGCGGCCGGCGGTCAACCGTTCGACGGCTTCATATTCCTCTCGCAGGTTGGGGGTATCGGCGGCAGGAGGATTGGTTTCAGTGGGTGCGTTCATTTGGCGGGAGTATATGTAGGGTTTTGGCTAAGAGCGGCGGCGGCTTTGTCGCCCTCAATTTCCAGCAGAAGGCGCTGGGCGTCGCGAAAGCGCGGCGCTTCTTCCAGGGCCTGCAAAAGATGGCGCTTGGCCTCGCTTTCCACCCCACCGCGGGAATGGAGAAGACGAGCCAAATCATAATGCGCCTGCGCCGGATCGGTCGGGTCCAACAATAACAAATGGCGGTAAGCGCCAGTGGCGACATCCGTTCTTCCGGCCGCGACACCCGCCGCTGCCAAAGCGCGGTAAGGAGTTGAAATGAGCGGGTTGATGGCGAGCAGCCGATTCGCATGATCGATCACCGCCGGCCAATCTTTTTGTGCGGAGTACAACTCAATAAGACGGATTTCCAGATCGACAAAGTCCGATTCCCGGCTGGCCAGCTTGGCGAGCGTTGCCCGCTCGGCGTTGGTCTGCTGGAGGTTTCGTTCCGTTGCCGCCAGGAGCCAAAGCGGATTGTCGCCGCGATGTTCTCCAGCATAGGAAGCGGCTAGCGCTTCGAGGACCGGCTTGGCGTCGGCCCAGCGTTTCGCTTCCATCAATTTCTCTGCTTCCTCGATCTTGCGGTAATAGTTATGCGGATGCAAAAGGTCCCAGGCCGCCAGTTCCGCGGCCGGCGCCTTGGCGGGAGGCTTGTCCAGGTCGGCGTTGGGTGCCAGCGCCAGGGCTTTCTCGCGGGCAAATTCGGCGAACTGCCTCTCCAATTCCGAAAGCGGAGCGGTATGAGAGGTAATGGCCTGATTGATTTCCGCGCCATCTCCCAAGTCATGAAGAATCGTCTTGAGCGTGTCTAGGCCGTAGCGCTGCACCAAAAAATCAACGACGAGCGACGATTCGTAGTAGGCGAATTGCAGGTCCTTGGGGTTTTTCGGAGCGAGAAAAGCGCCGCTCAATTCCCCGAGGGGCGTCAAGTCGCGATCCAGAATGGTTGCGCGGTAATCCAAGTCCATGCGCTCGCCCCAGGTTGGATTGGCCTGGCGCTCCTCATAAACGGAAATCCCCTCGCTCAACCAGCGCGGCATGCGGTTCTTTGTCTCGTTGAGCGTGACGACGTGGCAGAACTCATGCCAGAGGACATCCTCCCAATTGGCCGGATTCGGCGCTTGCGAGGCCGGGCTGTTGGCGGTGATGACCGAACCGAAACAGACCCCGAGGTAACCCGGATTGCCCGGCATTCCAAAGGTCCGCACCGCGAAATCCTTTTGTTCGGGAAAAATATCCACGGTGGTGGGCTGGGTCAGTTCCACGCCATATTTGCGGCAAAGCGTCTGGCGGGCGCGGCTGAGCAGGTCCAGGACGGCGTCGCCATACATTTCCGCTTCATGCCGCGACATGTGGACGATGAACCACTGGTTGGTCACGGTTTCAAATTTCTCCATTTGATCGTGCAACGTCGCCAAATTGTAGGCGGTGACATCGAAGCCGTCCTGGGCGTGGACAGCCTGGGCCAATTTCCAACCTTCATCCGTTTGGCCGAGACGCAAGAGGTCTTCGGCCAGCTCATGACTGGCGGGCAAGTAGGACGGGGAAAAAGCGAGGGCGCGCCTTTCCGCGGCAGCCGCCTCAACGAAACGGTATTTTCGGGCCAGCTTTTGGCCAATGAGATAATCGACCTGCGGATTGTTGGTCCAATATTGCAAGGCTTCGGCACGAAACTCTTGCGCCGCGGTTGGATCGTTTCTCAATTCCGCCAACACGGAGCGGCAGGCCAGCGCTTCCGGGCGATGTGGGTTGATCCCGAGAACGAGCGCCAATTGCTTTTCCGCCTCGTCGTACTTTTCCGCGTCCACCAGATAATCCGCCAGGAGCAATAAGGTGGGAATGTGGTGCGGATTGACCGCCAAGGCAGCGTGAATATGGTTCAACATCTGTTCCTGATCCCCGGTGGCAAAGGCCTGGGCCAAGCCGCCCTCCATCTCCGGATCGTCCGGGAACTTTTTCAGGCCGGCGCGGAACCGTTCGGCGGCGAGGGCGTAGTCATGTTTTTCCAGGCCCAGGCAACCGCTGGCCAGAAAAGCCTCGCGGATGGGGGGCGTGATATTCTCAGCGCGGCGGAAGCAGTTTTCGAGGACCAATTTCGGGTCCATGCCGAGCAAAAGCAGCGCCTCGCCCAGCGGAACGGCCTCTTCGCTTTGAAAATAGCCGAGGCGTTCCTCAATGAGCGACTTGAGACTGGACAACTGATGCGCGGCGTCCGCGGGATCGCCCTGGAAGAGCGAGGTTTGGCGGGCGAGCAGGCGCAATTCCAGCCCGCCGCCACCATCAGCCAGGCCGGCCATGGCGTTGGTGTGGGCGTCATGATAGCGCCCAACTGTCAATAAAACTTTTACCAGGAGCACCCGCCATTCCTCGCGATAGGGAGCCGCATCCACCTTGTCCTGCGCGGTTTTAATGACGGTTTCGTAACGTCCTCGCAGAAAGTCCTGCTGGGACAAATCCAGTGATTGGGCTTTGCCAGGCGAAGCGAAAAGGAAAAACACCACACCCGCCAAGCCGAGACCGGCGGGCCACGGCAAAGCGATGCGCAACGAATTCTTCCGCGGGAGCATCCCCTCAAAAAGTAAGCGCATTTTGCCTCTCGCGCAATCGACAAAGACTGGGCCAAGCATGGCTTGGGGAGCGCGACTGTGCCGGTCGTAGCCTGCTAGAGCTTGGTCAAGCAGGATTGACGAGCGCGGGGCGCAGGCCAAATTTGCGGGCCAATTTGAGAGACGCCGGCAAGGATTTAACCCCCCCGGTACAAGTGGGATGAGAGAGAGAGGCGGCCGCGACGCACACGCCCGTCAAAAGGCAGCGCTGCAAATCCCACCCTTCGTGCAAGCCCAAAAGAACACCGGCGGCAAAAGCGTCCCCGGCTCCAGCCGTTCCGGCGACATAGTTGGGCGGCAATCGCAACGAAGGCTGCCAGAAGTCTTCACCCTGATGGTTGCGGGCAAAGGCTCCCTCAGGAAAATGAATCACGGTCAATTCGCGAGTGCCGCTTTGCAGCAGGACCCCGGCCGCATGGCGCAACGCAATCGTATTCAATGTCCCGTCAGCCTCACGGATTCGGAAGCCGGTTGTTTTTCCGGCTTCGATTTCATTGAGGATGCAGTAGTCGGCGAACTTCAGGGCGGGCCGGACAATGTTGACAAAACGATCGCTGTCTTCGCTGACGACATCCACGCTGGTCTTCAATCCGGCTTGCTGGGCTTTGCGCAAAAGGGCGGCCGCCTTGGTGCCATGCTCGGCATCGGGCGCGTCCAAAGCGTCCAGGAGCAGGAGGTAGCCGAGATGAAAGATGCGGGCTTTGCTCTTTTTGAAATTGAGGCCCGAACCGTCCCACAGCGCGTTGGCGCCGCGATGATGGAAAAACGTGCGGCGTCCATTGCTCGACTCCGTCATAACGTCGGTGTAAGAAGTGGGCGCCAGCGCGGTGGTGCGCAGAGCGCTGGTGTCAATGCGGTGGCGGCGGCAGTCCGCCAGGATGACGCGTCCCTGCTCATCATGCCCGACCAAGCCGGCGGCCATGAGCGGGAAGGGAACTTCCAGGCAGGCGAGATTGATGAGGACATTGTAGGGTGATCCACCGGTGCCTTGGGATTGGGCGCGAATGTTGGCCAATTGCTCCCGTTGCGGATAGACATCGATCATTTTAACCTGGTCAATGATCCAGTTGCCTGCCGCCAGCAGGCCGCGGCGGGCCGATAATGGGGCTTCTTTCATGCTCAAGCGATTTAAAGGCCAGCATAGTCAGGGCGGCGACAGGAATCAACGCAACAATTTCAGCGGGGCGGGGTTGCAAAAAAACAGTTGGAATCCGGGGCAGGGCCGGGCTAGTGTGAGGCGAGATATTCCCAGGAATAGCTTTTTAACCATGCGCGACGGTTACATTGATTTCGTATGACAGAACAAGCGCCAACAGGAGAGCGCGTTTATAAGGGAATACCTGTTTCGGCTGGCGTCTGCCAGGGCAAAGCCTTTGTCTTGCAGCGCACGCAGAGGCAGATTCCGCGCCGCCATCTGTCTGACGGGGATTTGCCGGCGGAAATCCACCGTTTTGAGCATGCCCTGCTTTCGACCCGCCAGCAAATCCTGGAAGTGCAACGCCAGGTCAGCAAGGCGCTCAACGCCGAGGAGGCTGGCATCTTCGACGCCCATTTGCTGGTCCTGGAAGACCCTACGCTGGTCGATTCTGTGACCTCGATGATCCAGGAACGCAAGATCAACGTCGAGGCCGCTTTCCAGGAGTTTACGGACAAATATACAGCCACTTTGAGCGCGATCGATGACGCCTATTTGCGTGAACGGGCTTCCGACCTGCGCGACGTCAGCACGCGGGTGATGAATAATCTCCTGGGCTACCGTGAGAACACCGACCTGCAGAACCTCCGCGAACCGTGCATTATCATCGCCGAGGACTTGTCCCCGTCCGAAGCCGCCATGCTGGACCGGAAGTTGGTCCTCGGTTTTGCCACGGAAGCGGGGAGCCGGACTTCTCACACCGCGATCATGGCGCGCTCCCTCCAGATGCCGGCGATTGTCGGACTCAAGGAGGCCAGCACCAGGATCAAGAGCGGCATGCACTTGCTGTTGGACGGTTACAATGGTTCGCTCATTGTCAACCCCACGGACCAGTCCCTTTTTGAATACGGCCAGTTGATCCGGCGGCACGCTTCGATTGAGGAGAAGCTGCAGACGGTCCAAAACCTGCCTGCCATTACCCTCTGCGGAAAGACCATCACCCTTTCCGCCAACATTGAAAAGTCGGGCGACGTTGTGGCGGTCAAGGCCTTCGGGGCGGAAGGCGTTGGACTTTTTCGCACGGAATATCTCTTCATCAATCGCGATTCTCTGCCCACGGAAGAGGAGCAATTCCAGGCTTATCATCATGTCGCGGCGGAATTGAAGCCCTCCCCCGTGATCATCCGCACCTTGGACCTCGGCGGGGACAAGTTTATGTCGCACCTGCAAATACCGCAGGAGATCAATCCCTTCCTGGGGTGGCGCGCCATTCGATATTGCCTGGAAGAACGCGAGGTTTTCCGCAGCCAATTGCGGGCCATCCTGCGGGCCAGCGCCGAGGGGAACGTCAAGATCATGTATCCCATGATCTCCTCCTACACGGAGATCGAACGGGCCAACGCGTTTGTCGAGGAATACAAAAACGAACTTCGCGCGGAAAACATTCCCTTCGATCCCAACATTGAAGTGGGCGCGATGATTGAAATTCCCTCCGCCGCCATTGCCGCCGATGCCCTGGCCAAACGGGTGAAGTTCTTCAGCATCGGGACCAATGATCTGATCCAGTATTCGCTCGCCGTGGATCGCCTGAACGAGCGCATCGCCCAACTTTATGAACCGACCCACCCCGCCGTCCTGCGCTTGATTAAATCGACCACCGAGGCAGCCGAGCGCTACGGCATCTGGTGCGGGGTCTGCGGAGAAATGGCGAGCGATCCGTTGCTCACGCCGCTCTTGCTGGGATTGGGCGTGACGGAGTTGAGCATCGCCGCCCCGCTTTTGCCCCAGGTGAAATTTCTTATCCGCCGGCTCAAAATGGATGACGCGCGCGAGTTGGCCGCCTTCGCCTTGCAATGCGAATCCGGCAAGACGATAATGGAACGTTCGCAGGCGCTCGCCCGGAGGATCGCGCCGAGCGTTTTTGAAAATCAGATGGTTTAGTGTGCTGTGACAGAAATGGTTTTACAAGGAACCCCTCTCCCTGCCCTCTCCCCGCATAAGCGGGGAGAGGGTGGCCGCAGGCCAGGAGAGGGGATCGCGTGAGGGTTTCAATGGAACACTGGCGGCGCTGCCGCGCCGCCCAAATATGAGAGACAATTCGACAGGTTTCTGAAATTAAAAATCTAATTTATGAAAGTGCTTATTCTCGCCGCCGGTTATGCGACGCGGCTTTATCCACTGACCCTGACCCAGCCTAAACCGCTGCTGCCCGTGGCGGGCAAACCGATGATCGATTATGTCCTGGATAACGTTGCTCCCATTGGCGGCATCGATCGCGTCTATGTGGTGACCAACGCGAAATTCGCCAGTCATTTCCAACAATGGGCCGACCACTATCGCGCCCACAAGTCCAAGCTCGATTTCACCATCATCAACGACGGTTCGACTGACGACAGCAACAAACTCGGCGCCATTGGCGACATCAACCTTGTCATTACGAAAGAGAAGATCGATGACGACTTGATCATCGTGGCCGGCGACAATCTTTTCAGCGAAAGCGTGCAGGGCTTTGGCGCGGTTTGCCGCGAGAAAAAGGCCCCGGTTCTCGCGGTCTTCGACGTCGGCAGCCTGGAGGAAATCAAGAAGTACAATTCGATCACCTTGGACGCCGCGGGGAAAATCACCTTCTTTGAGGAAAAGCCCAAGAACCCCACCAGCACGCTGACCGGCATCGCGCTTTACTATTATCCCAAATCGACTTTGCCCTTAATCCGCCAATATATTGCGGAAAAGAACAACCCGGACCAGCCCGGACGCCTGGTGCAATGGATGTATAAAAAGACCCCAGTCTATACGTGGCGCGTGCCTGGAATTTGGTTTGACATCGGCTCCAAGGACAGCCTGGAAGAAGCCAACCGCATCTTTTCCGCAAGGGCTTCGGGAAAGGTCGAGGCGGCCCGTTCCTAAAGCGGAGCCAGCGGCGGCAATCTAAACCGGCCGAGTGTGGATCGCCAGATTCGCAACGCCAAAATTGTCCTGCGCGAATTGCGCGACACTTTGGAAGACTTGGTGACCGCCGCGAGCTGGCCCGCGCGAAAAAGCGCAACGCTGGCAAAGCCGGGACGGATTGGGAGTCCATCAAAAAGGAATTTGGTTTCGATTTTTGAAACGGCCAAATCCCCGGTCTGGCGGTGGAATTATTTATTGTTGGCGAGGAGGCCTGGCGAGCGCAACGACCGCCCATATGAGAAAGGCCAAACTAAGCAGGGAAATAATCCATATCGGCACCCGGTTGTGAAACCGCTCCGGAAAACGCTTGGCCGGGGGCTGTCCGACGCAGTGTGTTTTCAACGAAAGCGTCCACCTCCTGCTGCAAAAGTTTGCGGCCACGCGAGAGCCGCTGCTTGACCGCGTCTTCGGATAGTTCCAATTCCGCCGCCATGTGCCCGATGGACTGGTGTTGACGTCTCAAAAGTAATCTTTGACTTGGTGGGAAATCCCACCATATTACCCTCATGATAACAACGCTGGGACCGAGAAATCAAAAAGCTGGCTTAAGCGTCGTGGAAGAATACGACGTTGCGGCCGATGCAAAACGACGAATCAGTCTCCGCCGTGCCAAAACAAAATATTTTCGCGTGAGAGCCTTCGCCAATGGCTCTTTTCTGCTCGAGCCACGCGTGCTAGTACCGCCCCAAGCCGTCTCTCCCCGCGTCTTGAAAATGCTGGATCAATCTGCGGAGAACTTTAAAAAAGGGGTGGCCTCGCCTCCGATTGATCTAAGCCCATTTCGCGCGGATTAAGCCGGCGCCATGCCCTTCAACCTTCGAATGGGCGTGCCCGATATGGCGGCCTTATGGTCCGATCTCTCGACTCGCAAGCTGCAGGGGAGGTTGAGCCGGAACGAGGAGAAATTTTTCAAGAAGTTGGTCCGTGTGCTGGGATTTTTGGGCGCTATCCCCCGTCACGCAAGCCTGCAGACGCACCAAATCGACAGCCTAACCGATAAGTACGGTTTAAAGGTTTTTGAAGCATACTTGGAGAACAACACTCCTGGAGTCGGTCGGATCTTTTGGGCCTACGGGCCGGATCGCGCTGACATCACGATTCTGGGAGTTGAGCCGCATCCGGACGACAAACACGCCTCCTACTCCAGAATTAAACTCTCCGGCCTGCCGCTCGCAAAATCTGACAATCCCAAGGGCAAAAAACCCTCCTGACCAGCTCTCCTGGCAAATCGCAAAAACCACATTACTCTTCCGTCCGCCTTCGTCCAGGCTCCAAGAATATTATATTACAATAGCATTTACTGACCTTTCGCAGCATTAAGGAGTGCCTTGCTCGTAACGTTTGCCGAAGAGGAGCGGCGCCAGCAGTATCCGCCATGAAGAAACTGAAAAACCCATTGCCTATGTCAAGAAATCTATATGAACCCTAATGCGTCGCGCATTTCTAAGCAAACGAACAGGCAGCCGTGCGCTATTTGCCATGCCGACCCTTAAAAGTCAGCTCCGCGATGCCGGATTTATCCAGCTCGCCCAGGCCTTCAGCCACCATTTTGTCGTACTGCTTTTTCGTCGCCGTTGCCAAGGGCAGGGCCAAGCCTTGCTCCCGCGCCAGGCGCAAAGCGATACCGGAATCCTTGGCCGCGTGGGCGGCGGAAAAATAGCAGCTATGCTCGCGCTTTTGCATGTCCTCGCCATCGGTTTGCAGGACGCGTGAGTTGGCGCCCGTTTGCGAAAAAACTTCGCGCAGCATGTCGAGGTCCAGGCCGAGCGCCGCGCCCAGGCCCAGTCCTTCGGCCAGGCCGGCGGTATTGATGTTCATCACCATGTTGACCAGCGCTTTGACCGTCGCCGCCTGGCCGGCGGGGCCGAGGTAGCGCGTCGAGGCCGCCAATTTGTCAAGAATCGGTTTGGCGCGTTGGAATGCGCCCTCTTTTCCGCCGCACATGAGGTAGAGCGAGCCTTCGCGCGCCTGCGTGATGCTGGAGGCCATGCAGGCTTCGAGCGATTGCGCTCCCGCCTTCTCCGCCTTTTGCTCCACCCAGACGTGAATCGCGGGGGACACGGTCGCGCAATTGATGAACAACTTCCCCCGGCCGCGCGACAGCAATCCGTCAAGATAAATTCTTTTCATCGCGTTGTCGTCTGTCACAACCGTCAGGATGGCGTCGGACAATTCCGTGACGCGTTGCAAAGTCGCGCAGGCTTCCGCGCCCAATGCCTGGGCCAACGCGTTGGCCGCTTCCTGGTTCACATCAAAAACCGCCACGACAGGGAAGCCTTGGTCCTTCAAACGCCGCGCCATGTTGGCGCCCATGCGCCCCACTCCAACAAATCCGATTTTTTCCATAAGATGGGAGCAAGGATACAAAACCCGGCGATGATTACAACCGGGTTTGCGCCTCGCATTCATGGTCCCTTGGCCCTGGCGAACTTGACGCGGCGCGCGGGTGAGTGAAATGATAGCCCCATGCAAATCACGGAAAAGACTCTTTCAACGCTCCGGCCCTTCGCCGCAAAATTGCCACGCCGGGCGTTTCTCCGACAATTGGGCTTCGGCGCGGCCGGGTTGGGCCTCACCGCCACGTTTCCCTGGAGCCCTTCGGCGCAGGGTGCCGCCTCCGACAATCTTCCGCGCAGCCGTCCGGAAGCGCAGGGTGTCTCCTCGGCGGGCATCCTTGCTTTTCTTGAAGGGATCGCCAATTCCAAGCATGAGTTTCACAGCTTCATGTTCGTGCGGCATGGCAATGTGGTGGCTGAGGGCTGGTGGGCGCCTTATCGGCCGCGCGCCAATCACATGCTTTATTCCTTGAGCAAGAGCTTCACTTCCACCGCCGTCGGTTTGGCGGTTTGTGAAGGGAAACTGGAGGTCGATGACCCGGTCACTTCGTTTTTTCCCGACGACCTCCCGGCCACCATCAGCCCCAACCTGGCCGACCTGAAAGTGAAACATTTGTTGACAATGTCCGTGGGCCACGCCCAGGACTCCACCGGCACCATCACCAAAGAGCATAACTGGGTGAAATCGTTCCTTTCGCTCCCCATTGCCAACCAGCCCGGCTCTGTTTTTCTCTACAATAGCGGCGCGACTTACATGCTCTCGGCCATTGTGCAAAAGCGGACGGGACAACGGGTGATCGATTATCTCCGTCCGCGCCTCTTTGAGCCGCTGGACATCACCGGCATGACGTGGGAGACCTGTCCGCTCGGCATCAATACGGGTGGCTGGGGGTTGAGCGTTCCCACGGAGGCTCTGGCCAAATTCGGCGAGTTGTACTTGCAAAAGGGCGTTTGGAAAGGCCAGCGCATCCTGCCCGCCGTTTGGATCGACGAAGCCACCACTTTTAAAATCCAGCAACCGGCCGCTCCCGGTGCCGACCTGGCACGCGTTAAAGAGACCAGCGATTGGATGCAGGGTTATTGCTACCAATTCTGGCGCTGCCGCCACAACGCCTTCCGCGGCGACGGCGCCTATGGCCAGTATTGCATCGTCATGCCGGAGGAGGATGCCGTCGTTGCGATTACCTGCGAAACCGGCGACATGCAAACCGAGTTGAATCTGGTCTGGGACCATCTCCTGCCTGCCATGCGTCCAAGCACCCTCAGTTCCAATGGCCAGACCGACGCGCTCTTGAAGAAAAGGCTGCGGTCACTCTCCCTGCCGCCGCCCGCGGGCATCGCGGCGCCCGGCACAGTGGCGCGCGTTTCCGGCCAGAGTTTTCAGCTCGAAAAAAACTCTCTGGGCGCGCATGGCATTTCGATCGATTTCCGGCATGACGGCGCCATTTTCCATTTAACGGACGACGCGGGAGACCACCCGATCCATTGCGGCGCGGAAAACTGGGTGGACGGAACCACCGACATGCCCGGCACGCCGCCCAAACTCACCGTTGGCGATCTGCGCCCGCTCAAAATCGCTGCCAGTGGCGCCTGGAAAGACGCGGGCACGTTCGAGATGATCTGGCGCTACTACGAAACCCCGCATCACCACACGGTCAACTGCCACTTTGACAATGACAACGTGCAAGTGGAACTGATCAGCAGCAATAACCACGCGAAGACATCCCTGGCCGGGCGCATGCATGGAACTTGAAGGCAGGCGCGAGACAGATTTCTTCGCCAGGCAGGGGCGTCCCGTCGGGACGCCCGGACGCCGCGGCGAGGCGTCCCTCCCAAATGACGGAGAGTTTCTCACGCCCTGAATGGTAGGGCGCGCACTCCGTTGCGCGCCTCATCCGGCGGCCATCGGAGTGGCCGCCCTGCCATAAAATCGCACCGCCATTTCCGACCCCATTTCTAGCGGCGCTTGTGTTCTGGCCGTTCATTTGCTAAGTTGGCTTAGTCGAGGGAGACCGGCATCCTCTCGTGTAAACTCAAAATTGGAAAAAACGAGATACTCATTATGGCATACGAATTACCTCTTCTTCCCTACCCAAAGGAAGCGCTTGAACCTTACATCGACGCGCTGACTATGGAAATTCACCACGACAAACATCACGGCGCCTACGTCACCAACTTGAACAAGGCAGTCGCCGGCAAACCTGACCTGGAAAAGAAAAGCGTCGAGCAACTCATCGGGCTGCTTGACGCGGTGCCCGCGGACATCCGGGGAACAGTGCGCAACAACGGCGGCGGACACGCCAACCATAGCCTGTTCTGGAAAATTCTCGGCCCGAAAGCAGGCGGCGCGCCGACCGGAACGCTCGGAGCCGCCATCCAATCCGCTTTTGGCAGTTTTGACGCGTTCAAGGAGAAAATCGAGGCCGCGGGAGTGGGCCGTTTTGGCAGCGGCTGGGCCTGGCTGGTGGTCAACGGCGGGAAATTGGAAATCGTCTCGACAGCCAATCAGGACAATCCATTGATGGGCAAGACCGTCGCCGGCTGCGACGGCAAACCCATTTTCGGCGTGGATGTTTGGGAGCACGCCTACTATCTAAAGTATCAAAACCGGCGGGCGGATTACCTCAAAGCCTTTTGGAACGTGGTCAATTGGGGCGAAGTCGCCAAGAATTACGCGGCGGCGTAGCTCGCCACCTTGCTGGCGGCATTGATCGGTTTATCTCTGGGCCGGCAGGCTTGCTCTGCTGGCCCAGTTTCTTTTCCGTTAGGACGACATATTTCGTGGCGCCGCGCGTCGATGCCGCCCCTACGGGGCCTTCTTCCTTCGCCGGAATCTGTTGATCTACAGAGCACGCATCCCTCCGAAGCGGAGGGCTAATCATGGAAGAAACTTTGCTGGGTTGGGCTTTGGGTGGTAAATCATCCTTGGTGGTTTCGGCGAGCTATGGCCGGTTCATCAATGGTGCTTG
>JBKQWF010000252.1:0-5608 GCA_052139695.1 Limisphaerales bacterium | reverse complement strand
CTTAAGCGACCTGGAAAGAGAAGAAATGAAATCGGGTCAGTGAAAGGGCCAAATCATCGAGTATCAAAAGCGGATATTGATGTAACCCGCTGGTTATCAATGGCCCAACTGCGTTTTGTGTTCATAGATTCGCCTACGCCGCGCTGCTCGATCCGCGGCTGGCGGCAGCGGTGGCCGTGAACCCACCCGCTTCTCACCGCGAAGGGCCGATTTTCCTCAACGTTCTGCGCGTGCTGGACGTGCCGGAAGCGCTGGGGATGCTGGCCCCACGCCCTCTGACGATTTACACTGGGCAAGCCAGCGCGTTCGCCCGCACCGCCTCCCTCTACGGCATGGCTGGCGGAACGTTCCAAACCCATCCGCTTCCGACCCCCTGACAATTGTAGTTACTGCCGCTCGTTGCGATCGACCGGTAATCCAGTTTTATAATCGTTCCTGTCAAAGTCCGCCCTTCGCGACGGTTGGTGTCCACCACGGCAACACCCATCCCCAGAAGTCGTTTATTCGCCTCTCGGTTTTCCAGTCGGCTGGGCTTTCCCACAGGGGTGACGCGGTTGTGGCGGCTGGCTATGAAATCGGGCACCCCCGCGCGGCGTATAGGGGCGGGGGCGATGCCGGCGCTGAGGAATCCCACGATTGGGGTTTTCACTAAAAGCCCAGCCGATAATTATGGGCGGCTGCTTCGGGGCATCACCCTATTGAGAACGCGCGCGCCGGCTCCGAGAGTAGCGCCATGAAAACTACCATTCTTGGTTTGGCTCTGATGATTTCTGCCCTCTCAGCCTCGGCTGTTGAAAAGCGCGAGTTGATGGAGCGTATTCACAACCTGGGCCTCGAGTTTACTGAATTGGAACAGCAATCAGACAAAGCGGTGCCCGCGGACGTGCTCCGGCGGGCGCGCGGCATTGTTTTGTTGGACCGCACCAAGGCGGGCTTGATCTTCGCCTACGCGGGCGGCGAGGGCGTGGCCATGGTGCGGGACCCGCAGACAGACCACTGGGGCCCGGTCGCCTTCGTGAAGGCCAATCAGGCCAGCCTAGGTTTTCAGGCTGGCGCCGAGCACAATTTTATTGTGCTTCTGCTCATGACCACCAATTCGAGCCGCTTCTTGACCGAGCCGAATTTTGACTTCGGCGCGGAAGTGCGCGGCACCGCCGGAGACGTTACGTCCACTGCCGGCAGCGTATCCGCGCCAGAGCGCCCTGTTCTGATCTATACGGAGCGCAGCGGATTGTATGGCGGAGCGGCGATCAGAGGCGGGGCCATCTCACCGGACATTGACGCCAACCGGGCCTACTATAATCGCTATGATATCTCGATGACTGACCTCTTATTTGGCCGGCAAGTCCAGCCTACGGAAGAGGCGCGCAACCTGGCCAAGACGATTGATTCGTTTGCCAAACCGGAGCACGAGACGGCAGGTCGCTAGAGATTGAAAAAAAGAGGGTCTCGCAAGGCGAGGGAGACCAGCTCTCCTGTCAGTTCACGGATGGAAAGCCCTTGCTGCGTTTCTCGGGCACGCCGGGTTCGACCTATCGCGTCCAACGGACGGACAACCTTGCCCCGGCAAACTGGACCACTCTGACGACCGCCATGGCCGCTGACAACGGGCTGATCGAGTTGCAAGACGATGATCCTCCGCCCACGCAGTCCTTTTATCGAGTGGCCCAACCCTGATAGTGAAAGTTAGGCGGCATGCCATGACAAAAACGCGCCTGGCTTTCCCGAACAGTGGATTACGATGCTCGATCTCGCAAACAATGCGGCTTTTTTTCACTGGCCGATTGCGGCTTCAATCATGTCAGAGTTCTATAGTGCTGTTGCTGTGTGTTCCTTTACGCCACTCGCATTGTGCGAGTCACGGATAAGCTCGTCATGGGCATAATGATAGCAACGGGGGCGATCGCCGTGGTTTATTTGATAGAATTTGTGCTGCGCTTTTTTGGCATCTCGATGCCGTACATGCATGAATCCGGGCCAATGGGCATCGGTGTCAGCCTCATCATTGTGGGAGTGGCCGCCTTTAATCTTTTGATCGATTTTGCCGTGATTGAATCGAATGTCCGGCAAGGTTCGCCCAAATACATGGAATGGTACAGCGGCATGGCCCTGCTAGTCACGCTTGTCTGGCTCTACTTGGAAGTGCTTCGCCTCCTGAGCAAGCTGCGCGACAGATAGCCGAGAACCTGGACGCAGAAGTCAAAGAGCCCTCATCCGTTCAATGGTTGGGCGGAGGTTTTTGTAATGAAAGCGTCTGGGGAACGGCGGAGTTCATTTTCTGATTCATGGAAATCTCCGCGGGCTGGATCGCGGCCCGCTGTTTCCGTATCTCCACACCGATTCACAGGAGTCGTTGGGCGCGATTTCAGCAATCTTGCGACAGTTGGAGCAAAACCGCGTAAGACAGCCGCGCCCATGCAGAGTAGATTCCTTGCAACGTATGAATCAAAGAAAAGGATTTAAAATGCAAAGACGCAAACTTGGAAAGAGTGGTTTGGAAGTATCGGTTCTCGGCTTGGGCTGCATGGGCATGAGTTACCACCGCGGCCCCGCGCCTGACAGGAACGCAATGATAGAGCTGATCCGCAAAGCAGTGGAACTTGGCGTTACCTTTTTCGACACCGCAGAAGTCTATGGCCCGTTCATCAACGAAGAACTTGCGTCAAACTCGCAACGGGAAAATCCGAACAGCAGAAAGTCGGCTCTATGGCAGTGTCGATACTCGGAACCTCGTCTCCCCGTTCAAGTCACCTCCCCGAGCGACAATGGCACCGCCAAGAATGACTGGCTTCTTATTCTGGAAACCGCCAACTTTAGCAAACGACCGTTATGAAAAAATCGCGATCAACAGCTGGCGATAACGACGCCATTGCCGTGCTGGAGGGTCGCGGACCACACGCAACCAATGAGCATGGGTTAACAAAAGGAACAAGCCTTATGAGCGCAGCAAGAACCGTCAGCCGCCGTCGCTTTCTAAAAGGAGTCGCCGGAACCGCCGCCATTTTCCCCACCATTATCCCCGCCCGATTGCTGGGAGCCGACGCGCCCAGCAACAAGATCACCTCCGGCTTCATCGGTCTGGGCGAACACGGGACGAGTTGGAACCTGGCCTACTACCTAAAAAACACGACCGCCAAGGTCATCGCCGTTTGCGACGTGGACGAGAACCATTTGCGGCGCGCCAAGAGAATCGTGGACGATCGGTATGACAACCAAGACTGTTTTGCGACAAAGGATTTCCGCGAAATTCTGGCTCGGAAAGACGTGGACACAGTCATGATCTCAACGCCGGACCATTGGCACACCGTCATCAGCCTTTTGGCGATCCAGGCCGGCAAAGATGTGCAGTGCGAAAAGCCTACCCTGACCATTCGGGAAGGCCAAGTGCTCACCCAGGCCGTGCGCCAACACAAGACCGTCTTTCAAACCAGCACCGAAGACCGCGGCGTGCCCGAATATCATCGCCTGGCCGAGTTGGTGCGCAACGGACGCATTGGCAAACTGCAGCGGATTGAGGTCATTCTTCCCCAACAGCCGACTCGCCCGGGTGACCCGACACCGCAACCGGTGCCCAAAGAGCTGGACTATGAGATGTGGCTGGGACCAGCGCCATTGGCTCCCTACACGCCGGACCGTGTCCATTTTAACTTCCGCTGGATCTGGGATTATTCGGGCGGGATCATTTGCGATTGGGGAGCGCACTTGTTTGACACCGCGCAATGGGCCAATGACACTGAGCACAGCGGCCCTGTAGAGATCGAAGGCACGGGGACCCGTTGGTCCGGCGGCCTCTTTAATACCGTCAAGGACTATGACGTGACCTATCGTTACGCCAATGGCGTGGTGATGACCTGCAAACCCGGGAATCCCAGCCTCAAGTTTATCGGCACCGATGGCTGGGTGGGCAACAGCGGCTGGCGAGGACCCGTGGAAGCCAGCTCACAGAAAATCCTCGAATCGAAGATCGGCCCCGAAGAAATTCACCTCTATACCAACCCGGCGCTGGAACACGACGATTTCCTCAAATGTGTCAAGAGCCGGAAGGACCCGTATTTCCCCGTTGACATTGGTCATCGCGTAAGCACCGTTTGCCACTTGGCGAACATCATGCTGCGATTGGGCCGCAGGCTCAAGTGGGACCCGCTGGCCGAGCAATTTCTCAATGACACGGAAGCCAACGCGATGCTCGACCGCAAGCGCCGCGATCCCTGGCAACTGCCGGAAGTGTAAAGGCCGTCGGCGGTACCCAGGTGGAGTCCACTACGATCTGTAGTCCGTCGGATTTCCCGATCTGGAGAGCGAGGTCGAGTGATCGAGTCCCCTCGCGCTCAGCACCGCGGCTGTGCCAAGCGAGTGCGGTTTCATTTGCCTGCGGCTCCTGCGCGGGGACGCAACCCGCAACAAGTCAACACTATGCAACTCGCGAGATTCCGAAGCGAAATGCATTGCCAAACCGGGATCAATTCCCTAAGATGCATGTCCCAGTTGCGTGCTCGTCCGGCCACGAATCAGACTGCATCCCAGCAGATCACCGGCAGGCGATACAGCAGGACGCGTCCGTTCGCGCTGGCCGCGGTGGCCGCCGTCTTCCTGTTTGCTGCCGGGAAAGTGTCGGCGGCGCCAATAAATCTCATCTCCTCGCTCACTGGTTTGACCAACCAGATTGACGCGCATCTCGCCCAGCCCCGCTTTTCCTCCGAGCTGTGGCCCGTCAAGGTGGTCTCACTCGACTCTGGGCGCACGCTTTACGAACACCATCCAGACCGGCTGATGAGTCCCGCCTGGAACACCAAGCTCTACACCAGCGCTCTTTTGCTGGATCGGTTCGGCGGCGATCCAAGTTGGAATTCCCGCCGTTTTGGTTCCAGTTTTTGGGACAATTGCGAACCCTTCATCGCCGTCCTCACCAATGCCGGCGTCAAACGGAACACCGGCGACCTCATCGGCGATGCGACCTACTTTCGCGGACAACCGACTTCCGAGAGTTCCGGCCTGGTCGCCATGCGGGAGTTGCTCGCGTCCGCCGCCGTGCCCGAGGGGGATGGCCAATTCGACGAAGGCTCGGGCTTGTCCCGCAATAATCTTGCCACCGCCAATGCCACCGCGGCCCTCCTGCAATTCATGGCCCGGCAGCCCGCGGCGCGCGACTTCACGGATTCCCTTCCGATCGCGGGGGTGGACGGGACGTTGCGGCGGCGTTTCCAAGGCACCGTTGCCGCCGGGAACGTCCGGGCCAAAACCGGAACGCTCCGCTGGGCCGCCGCCGAGGTTGATTCCGTGGTTCTTATGCTCGCCCAATTTGCGGGACGCTCGGAGCAATCGCTGGAAAGGCGCTACGAGCCCTTCGGCAAACTTCTCGTGCGCGAACTCGCCTCCGCGCCGTTTCCACATCCGGGTCGTGCCAGCGGTCACAGTTATCACGGCGAGTTCTTCTCAGCTCGGGAACATTATTCTGACAGCAGCGTGGCGATGTTTGTGCCGGCTAAGGAATTGTGCATAAATAAACGCTTCAACTTATATTTTGGGCGTGATGGTGTAATTCCAGTCACCGTGGAAATCGTGACGGGTGAGGTTGATGGCGGCGAGTTGCGCGTCAGAGGTTTTCACG
>JBKQWF010000251.1:0-21053 GCA_052139695.1 Limisphaerales bacterium | reverse complement strand
CTTAAGCGACCTGGAAAGAGAAGAAATGAAATCGGGTCAGTGAAAGGGCCAAATCATCGAGTATCAAAAGCGGATATTGATGTAACCCGCTGGTTATCAATGGCCCAACTGCGTTTTGTGTTCATAGGATCTCTGGAGAGCGAGCATGGGATATGCTTATAACTCCTGCTATAAGATTGGCTGAAGCGTAAATATTAGTATTGCTTTCCATGAAACTCCCTCATCAAACCTCTATCCCGTTCTTAATCGCCCTCATTCTGTGCTCGGCCGCGGGTGTTCATGCCACCGACGAAACCTATGTATTCACGCCGCCGTCCCCATACCCACCAGGGGATCAACATACGTTTTCCGGTACGATTGTATTGGACACTTCCTCCTCAACCGGAGGGTCAATCTCGGATATTGTTTCTTTATCATGGTCCGATAATTGGTGGGGAGGAGGAGGGGGTTTGTCTGTGTCAACTACTGACCCATCAGGGATATGCACGATAAACGGTGCCTTTACATGGAACGCGGACGAGATCAGCTCGATGGATATAGCATCCCTGGCGGGATATTGGTGGCCTGCATGGCCAAATGGAACCTATTTTCCAAACTGGATTGTTACTGGCGGCGGGATCGAGGACTGGGTGACCACGGATTTTGGGAATGGGACTTGGGTCGAAGAATCTCCTACCGTCCCGGATCGATGGACCACTTTTCCTGTTCTATTTCTTTTGTTTGGCACCCTTGTCTCCTTTCGGCAAGTAACGGTCAAATCGTTGGTTCAGTTTATAGGTTATCGTTAACGTGCCAAAGCGTCCCACGGACGCCTCGGCGAGGCGTACCTACCGTCCGTGGCCGACGCATGATCGCATTAATCCGAACTTCCATTTGAGCTTGACGGGCGCCTCTCCTTATGGTTAGGTGGTTGGCAGTAGCTTATCGAGTCCATGAAACAATTTAACGGCAATTTGCTTTAAACGTACCCCAATTATGAAATCGTTCTTCCTTTCCCTGGTCGCGGTCCTTGCATTGTCGCAACTGGCGCAAGCCGACGTTACCGTCAAACTCACTAAAGTTCATCTGTGCTGCACGAAATGCGTCAACGGTGCCAAGAAAGCCATCTCCGCGGTGGACGGCGTGACTCCGGCCATTGATAAAGATACCCAAACCATTTCCCTCACGGCACCCGATCTGGCCACGGCGCAAAAAGCAGTTAATGCCCTGACCAAGGCGGGCTTTTTTGGCGTGACCGAAGATACCGGCATTAAAATTGATGCCAGCACCGGCGCCGCGGGTTCCAAAGTGCAATCGCTCAAAGTTGAAGGAGTGCATCTCTGCTGCCCGAGTTGTGTCAAAGCGGTGCATGCGGCCGTGATCGCGGTGCCTGGTGTCACTGGGGAGAACGCGGAAAAAGGCGCGACCTCATTTGTCATCACCGGAGATTTCAATGACGCGGACGTTTTTGCCGCCCTGCAAAAGGCGGGCTTGACCGGCAAAGTGTCAAACTAAGCGCCTTCGCGCGATTAGTCTGGGGAGCGCGGGCGTCTCGCCCGCAGCCTTCGGCGTCCCGCCGAAGGCATTAGCGCCTCGAGACGGTCCATCAAGAAGGAGGTGGTTTTGACTCCTTCGCCAGTCGGCGGGACGCCGACTGGGTGCGACCGAGACGGTCGCGATCCCCGGCGAAGAATGTCGCTACATTTGTTCGACGGGATCGATCCCCAGCACGGCTAGGCCCTGCTTCAGGACGCGTGCGGTCAAGTCGCATAAGGCCAGGCGTGTCGCGCGCGTGGCCTCTTCTGCTTTCAGGACTGGGCAGTTCTCGTAGAATCGCGCGAAGTGGCCGGCCAATTCGTAGAGATACGCGCAGAGAAAGTTCGGACGATAGTCCTCCGCCGCCGCTTCCAGCGTGAAACCAAAATTGATTAAGTGCCGGGCCAGCAGCGATTCCTCCGGAGCCGTTAGAACAAAAGGAACGGACGGGCCGCCTTGCGCCTCTTCGCCGCCTTTGCGGAAAATGCTTCGCACCCGGGCGTAGGCATAAAGCAAGTAAGGAGCCGTATTGCCTTGCAGGGAAAGCATACGGTCCCAACTGAAGACGTAATCGCTCTGGCGGTTTTGCGAGAGGTCCGCGTATTTGATGGACCCAAGGCCGACGGCGCGCGCAATTTCCCGCCGTTGCCCGGCGGAAAGATCCGGGTTTTTTTCCGAAACCACTTTAAAGGCGCGTTCCTCCGCTTCGTCCAGCAAGTCCTCCAGGCGGACGGTGTCGCCGGCGCGCGTCTTGAACGGCTTGCCGTCCTCGCCTAGAATCGAACCAAACCAGACGTGCGACAGCTTGATGCGCGCTTCAGGATGCCAGCGCCGGAAAATGGCGAAGCACTGCTGAAAGTGCAATTGCTGCGGCGCGCCTGTCACATACACAATTTCATCAGGGGGGTTATTTGAAATTCCGCCTTGCCAGCGGAAGAGGAGCGTGGCCAGGTCGGTGGTCGTGTAGTTGAAGCCGCCGTCGCTCTTGCGGACGAGGGCGGAGTGGGCTTTGAGTTCTGGAACGTCGTCAAAAAAGACAGCCATCGCTCCTTCGCTCGGCTGTGCAATGCCTCGCGCCGCCAATTCTTCCACCACGGTTTTGAGCCGCGGGTTGTAAAAGCTCTCCCCGTAACAATAATCAAACTGCACCCCCAGCCGCGAATAAACCCGCTCGAATTGCGACGCCGACAGTTCGATCATCTCTCGCCAGAGGCGCAAGTTCTCCGCGTCGCCGCTTTGCAATTTGACCAATTCCAGCCGCGCTTCTTCCAGAACTTGCGGATTGGTCTCGCATTGGGCATTGATGGCTTTGTAGAGGCGCTCCATTTCCGCAATGGGATCCGCGCGCAATTTTCCCGTGTCCAATTGCGTTTTCCAGCCGACGATCAATTTGCCGAATTGGGTGCCCCAATCGCCAATGTGATTGTCGGTAACGACCCGATGTCCGAGCAATCGCAGCAACCGGGTGAGAGAATCTCCCAAAATTGTGGACCGAATGTGGCCGACGTGCATCGGCTTGGCGACGTTGGGCGAACTGAAATCAATCACCAATGTCCGCGGGGCGGCGGCTTTTTGAAAAAACAAATGCCCGCCGCTGGCTGCCTGGCGCAGAGTGTCGGCGAGAGCGGTGGGCGTGAGGCGAAAGTTCAGGAACCCCGCGCCGGCAACCTTGACCGGTTCGCACAAACCGCCGAGGTCGAGCTTGGCCGCCACGTCGGCTGCCAGTTTTTGCGGATTCAGTTTGCGCGCTTTGGCCAGGGCCATGAGAGCGTTGGTCTGGTAATCGCCAAACTTGGGATCAGGACAGGGGCGCAGCAGAACGGCGCTGGCGTCCGCGGCGGGCAAAACGGCCAGCAGAGCCTGTTGTAATTTCTGTTCGAGGATTTTGTGGAGGACCATGAAAAAGGCCCCAAGACCCGTTATTTGGCGACGGAATATTTCTTGATGATCTCGTACATAGCCTCGGCATCGAGGGCTTGTTCGAGTTCCAGCCGGAATTCTTTAATATGAAGGAGCTTGGCGATATTGGCGAGGGTGTGGAGGTGTTTCTGGAACTGGCCTTGCGGCACGAGAAAAAGCATGACGAGATTGACCGGCTGATTGTCCAGGGCGTCGAAGTCTATCCCTTTCTTCGAGCGTCCCATCGAGCCGACGACTTCACTGATCAGGTCGGTGGAAGCGTGAGGAATGCCAATGCCGAACCCGATGCCAGTGCTCATGGAGGACTCGCGTTTTTTAACGACGGCGATAATGGGATCGCGGTCCTGGGGGCGGATTTTGCCGGTATCGACCAGATTTTGAATCAACTCATCGATCGAGTCCCAGCGGACAGACGATTTCATATCGGGGACAATCGTCTCCACACTCAAAATGTCGCCAAGATTCATAAAACCTCAGCATTTCGCCCTAAGTGCGCCCGCATTTCAAGAAGAATTAATGAAGGAAAGCGTTTTATCCACTAGAGCGAACGGAGAACCGTCGGTGGGGCTGAGCTGCTGCCCAGCCCTAATATTAGGGCGGCGGAGCACCGCCGCCCCACCGTGAGAGGACCGGAATAGGATCGCGGCGCGGATGCGGGCCAGGCGGGAGAAGATGCGGCCCAAGGAACTTGAGCGTTTGAATTACCGCAGTCTTGGCGGGGCCGGGGCGAAGATTTTCAGGGTAAAGCCTTCCGCTGAAAAACTGCCGGCATAGACGGAATAGTAAAAATATTTTGACACGGTGTCGAAGGGCGGCAGGAGGGAAAAATCCATCCATCCCCAAAGGGTCGCCAATTGCTCATTGACGGCTTGGGGCGTGCCGAGGAAGTCCGCAAGCGGGACGGGCTGTTGGCGCAGCACCTCGAAGAGCGGGCGCGCGTTTGCGCTTTGATTCTCGTAGCCGAACCACCCGGTCGCCATCCCCCCGGCTTTTTGCGCGGCGTCGCCCAGCCCCGGCGTGCCCGCCAGCGGCTGCCCCGTGCTATCGTTGCCGCGCAAATATTCCTCCAGAAGAGCGGCGTCGCTCGACATGGCTACGTAGCTGGCGCTGCCGGCAAAGCTCAAGGCCAGAGAAAGTCCCTGGCCGGGCGCGGCCGGCGGCACGGTGTAAATCGTGCGTCCCAGAAATTCCCGGTCTTTAAGCCCGCCGCGCGCGATGACGCCGAGGCCAGTCTTTAGAGCGGCCGCAAGCCGCCGCGGATTGGGCGAAGCAATGAGAACCAGGGACGGGGCCGATTTCAAATCCGCCAGCGAGTTTCCGGCGGGAGGTTTCTGGTAACCCATGATGTCGTCTCCCAGGTTGCCGAGTAATTCGGATTTCAAATCGTAATGTTCATCTTTGTCCTTGCCTGCCATTTGCAAGGCGGCGTTGAACACCGCCACCATGCCCGGGTTGGCGCTATTCAGGGTCTTTTCGAGGGTGGACCAGCTTTGCGGAATATTCACACGCCACCGCCAATACTTGACGGCATCCGCCGGCACGAATGGAGGTGGACTAGCATCCTTGGCGTCGGGAGCCAGCGCCTTGATCAGCCCATGCCGGTGCGCTTCCGGGAGCCGGACAAACAATTGCGCCCCAACTCCGTCCGGGGATGCTTCATAACTAAAACAAGCCGAGGAAACATCAGTCAAACCGAGCACGTCCGCCAAGGCGCTGAACCGGAGCGCGGCGGAAGAGGACGAGTCTGGCGCCTCAGGAGCCGATTTTGCCAGCACGTCCAACAACGACCGGGCGTTGACCCAGGCGTAAAGAGGTGAATTTCGCAAACGCGCTCCGTAATCGGCCTGAAAATCTTGCTGGTCACTGAGCGGCGGGGCCATTCCGCCCGCCTGTCGGCTGAGGATTTTTTCGATGGCCTCGGTCGAGTCTCCGACAATCAGCAAGGAACCGCTTTGGCCGATGGTCAGTTCAATGTTTTTCTTCGGCGGTTTGTTCCCATTATCCGCGGGGACGCTGGCCGGGGGTGTTTTTTGAAAGATTTTGTTCCACGCAAGGTCGTCTGGAGAGACAATCAAGGTGGTAAAATCGATGTCCCGCAGCTTCTGAATTCTCATGGGCCGTCCAGCATCCGCCCATTTTTTTTGGATATCGGCCAGATTGTTTTTGAGTTCGCCGGCGTGGTCTTTGGCGTCCACGAGCAGAACCTGGGCGAAATGAAAATCGGCGTTATCCGGCCGGCCGGTGGGAACCACGGCAAAAGTCACTTGTCCCTGGGCCAGGCCCTGGTAATCGGAGAGCTTGATCTTGAAATTCTGTTCCAACGGCGTGAGCACTTGGCCGGTGAATTTGTCGATGAATTTGTCCCGAAAAGGCTTGAGCGCGGGGTCTTGCCACAGGCGCCCGTAGGAAGTGCCGGTGAGTAACTTCCAGCCCTTGTCCCAATCCGGCGCGGTGACGACCACGACGGTGTCCTTGGGGAGGAGTTTTTCAGGCGGCGGGACGGCAGCCCGCAAGGGAAGCCAGCAGCACACGCTGGCCAGCAGGAGGAAGAGGGGTTTGGTCATGTCTTGGAATCCGACGCCCGAAATTACTCTGTCGCGGGTTTGCTCGTCCGGGACGGCGGATCCAGGTAACGGTAAGGGTAGGTGGGATTATCGTTGTCGTAGGCAAAGGCTTCGCGGTGGTTCAAAAAGTATTTGACGGCTTCGACCGGGATGGCGAAACCGAGGCCCTCGCCGAAAGTGATTTTCATATTGGTTACTCCCACGACTTCGCCACGGAGATTAAAGAGCGGGCCGCCACTGTTGCCGGGATTGATCTGCGCGCTGGTTTGCAAATATAACGTGCCTTCCAGTTCCCGCGTTTTCGTGCTGATGATGCCTTGCGTCACCGTCCGCTCCAGGCCGAGCGGGCTGCCGATGGCGAAAACCGTTTCGCCCACCGCCAGCTTGTCCGAGTCCCCCAATGTGACGCTGGTAAAACGGGGCGCCCCCTTGTCCTCAACGCGCAGCAGGGCGAGATCGGCAAATTTGTTCAGGGCAATAATTCTGACCTGCCTATAGGTCGTACGAGTCAACTGGCCGTCCTTCAGATGATAGACCTCGACTGCAATCTGCGTCTCGCCTTCGGTCACATGAACATTGGTGATTAAATAGCCATCCGCATTAATAAAGAAACCAGAGCCCAGTCCGGACGGCGTTCGCACCTGCACCACAGCTTCGCCGAGACCATCGACCAGCTCGCGGACCGTTTCTTCCCGTGCGGCCGGCCCGGAGGTTCTATAAAACTCCTGGCCGGAGACAGGATCGGATGCGGGATGCGCGGCCGGAATGGTGGCGGCGGGCGTGGTCATGGCGGCGGCTTTCGCCTCGTTGTCGTCGAGCAACTTCAACACTTGATTGCGCGGAATGACCAGAACGGTATAACCAATATCGACAACAATCTGGTCACGTTTCTCGGCGAGAATCGTCCCAGTGACCGAGGCTTTGCCTTTGAGTTCCACGGTGGCGCCAGCCACCACGACGGGAAAGAGGAGAAAAGGCAGCCACAAGCACTTCATCAACATCACAAAACAATAACCAGTTTTTGGGCAATGACAAGGGCTGGAATGGTGGAATAGCTGGACAATGTTCAGGGGTTTGTCAGTCTTTATTCCCCACCTGTTTATCAGCCACTTTTCGGGAAGCGCCGTCTCGATCGCACTCGTCGGCGTCCGGCCGACGGAATTCTGCCTCTGGCTGATTCTACCATTCCGAGCCGATCGATGTTTCAGGCTTCATTTCGTCGCGGTGAAATATGCTTGCGCGGTCGGATGGCCTATGCACACTGGCGCGGTGTTAGGAGCCGAGCCGGTTGGCCTCGGGAAATTCCGTGTTATTGGACCGCGCATTTAAATTCATTACTTAAGATCCATGAAAAGAACTCAGTTCGAAGTTTTTGCCGCAAGCAGCCAGATGGTTGAACGACGCTTGAGGATGGGGCGTTCGCGTTTTGGCGGCCTTTTGAAAGCCATCGCATTCGTCGTGGCGGGTTTGGCAATCTCCGTTCTCACTGTGCAAGCAGGGAATGTCTATGTTCCCGATTACTCCTTTGAATTACCAAATATCGGAACGGATTCCCCGTACGCTGCCCCGATTTTTGATTCCTGGGAGGAAGCGCCTCAGCCCGATTGGTATAATCCTACCAATTTTGGCGGTTCGCCGTGGTCGGAGTTGATGGGCGAATTCTATAATGTTCCGTTCCCCGGCGAATACATCGACAATTGCGATGGCGTGCAGGGGGCGTTCCTTTTTGCCATTCCTCAAGTAGCTATATACCAAGAGCTTAACGCGACTTTCAACCCTGGTAAAACTTATGCCCTGACCGTTGGACTCATCGGCGGCGGCGGTGACATGCCGGCGGGTTCCGCCATCCAGTTAAGCCTCTACTACTTGGATTCCACAACCAATATGGTGACCGTCGCGGCGGCCACCGTAACGAACACTCCGGCAAATTTTCCCACCAATACCCATTTTGTCGATTTTCAGGTGCAAATCCCGGATGTGCCCACCAACGCTCCTTGGGCGGGCAAGAATATCGGCGTCCAGTTCCTCTGCACGCCCAGTGCCGAGGCGTCGGGAGGGTATTGGGACTTGGATAACGTGCGGTTGGTCGAGGGAATCTATGTTCCCAATAATTCCTTTGAATTGCCGAATATTGGAACGAATTCCCCGTACGCTGCCACGGTTTTTGATTCCTGGGAGGAAGCGCCTCAGCCTGATTGGTATAATCCTACCAATTTTGGCGGTTCGCCGTGGTCGCAGTTGATGGGCGAATTCTATAATGTTCCGTTCCCTGGCGAATACATCGACAATTGCGACGGCGTGCAGGGGGCGTTCCTTTTTGCCACTCCGCAAGTGGCGATCTTCCAGGATTATAATGCCATTGGCGAGGATACCAACGCGCCCAGCCACGCATTCAATGCCAAATTCAATGCCGGCAAAGCCTATACGATGACGGTCGGGCTGATTGGCGGGGGCGGGGATATGCCGGAGGGATCGACGATCCAACTGAGCCTCTATTACCGGGACGCTTCCAGCAACATGCAGTCGGTGGCGGCGGCGACGGTGACGAACACGGCGGCGAATTTCCCGACCAACACGCATTTTGTCGATTTTCAAGTGCAAGTGCCAGGAGTCAAAGCCACTGACCCCTGGGCAGGCCAAAACATTGGCGTCCAACTGCTCTGCACTCCCACAGCCCTTACCACCGGCGGCTATTGGGACGCGGACAATGTGCGCCTGGAGGAAACAACAGCCTTGAACCTGGCCAACGCGACGATGCTGACCAATGGGCAAATCCAATTCACGGTGCAAAGCGAGGCTAATGCTGTTGTTCAGGTCCTGGCCACGACCAATCTATCTCTGCCGGTGACTGCCTGGGCCAACATCGCCACGCTGACCAACACGACGGGAAGCTTGCCGTTTGTCGATACTAATGCGAGTTTAAGCGTGCGGTTCTACACGGCAGAGCAGTCGCCGTAACGAAGAAAGTCTTATGTCCAATCCGGCCCGGCCATCGCCAGCTCGAGGCTTCACGCTTGTCGAGTTGTTGGTGGTTATTGCCATCGCCGCGGTCCTGGCGGCGCTTTTGTTGCCGGCATTGGCCTCGGCCAAAGAGCGAAGCAAGGGAACGGCTTGTCTCTCCAATTTGCGGCAAATTGGGTTCGCTCTCCGCGCCTATGCTGAGGACAACGCGGGCGACATCCCGTTTGGGCCGAAAGCGCCCGCCTTCAGCAGTCCGTTTGATCTTTATCCCTCGACCGGTGCGCCGACCAGTTTGATTTCCCTTACTACTGGCGCGCCGGTGGGCATGGGATTGCTGCTGCAAGCTTACGTTGCCAATGTGCCGAGAATCTTGTTCTGTCCGAGCAGCGATCAAGCGCTCAACACCGACGCGCAACTGGCGAAAGTTGGCACGGGCCAGGCGCAATGCAGTTACTATTATCGCCATGCCGGGAACACCTCGCTTTTCGATAATTCCGCCAACCCCTTCGTCCCCACCCATATTAAGCTCGACAACCTCGGCGCTAACCGCAACGGCCAGCCGATCGGCGCCCTGGCGATCGACACAGAGTTTCTTTGTTCGCCTTCGCTGGCACCCTACAACGTGCTTCCCAGCACTCATCATCAACAACTCTATGCGAATATCCTCTTTGCCGATGGCCATGCCGCGTCCCGCCCCAACACGGGTGGACGCTTTATTGTGAACATGGGCAACAACGTTGATTTCGCCAACGCCTTTGGAATGATCCTTTCCGTCCTGGAACAAGCCGATACGGAGCCATGAGCGTTCCTACCCTCTGAGGCTCGATGGACAATTCTGCTGGGGCCGAGCTGCCGCTCCGGCCTAATTGTCGCTGCCCAGAGGACAGCACCTCCCCAGCAGTTTTTGTTGACCGACAGTTTTAATCGTTCTGGACGCTCGGACGCTCGGTTCCAGATTGCGTTTTTCTCTTGGTTTCGTGTATGCTGGCTCAAAGCTTAACCTGAATCCGAACCGGAGCATTGTGCTGAACCGTTCTTTTCGCACGGAGCTAGCCGTATTGGCCCTGCCAGCGCTGACCTTCGCCCTCTGGGCTCGCGCGGAAACCCTCGTTTTTCCAGAGTTCACGGTGGCCTCCGCCCAGAGTTACCTGGAGGCGCAGTCAAAAGAATTTGAAGACAGGGCGGGAACGGATGCGGACACGCTTTTCCTTCTGGCCCGTCTGCAAAACCGTTTGGGCGACCAGAATCAGGCGGAACGACTGGCGCGTCAGGCTTCCGAGCACGACCTGAAGCGTCCGGACATTTACTCCTTTCTCGGCCGAGTTTATTTATCCGAAGGACGCCTCGAGGAAGCGGCGGCCGCTTTCCGCAAAACGCTGGAGCTCAACCCGAAAGCCGCTGGAGATTGCCGCCGGTTGGGCATGGTCCTGGACCAATTGGGGGATCACCAGGGCGCGCGAAAGGCGTTTTTGTCGGGCCTTGATTTGGCTCCCAACGATGCGGTAGGGCAGCTGATGTTAGGCCGCTCCCTGCTGGATCACGGCGAAGCCAAAGAGGCCATCGATCATCTGGAAAAGGCCTGCCAATTGGATGGAACATCGGTCAACGCTTTTTACGTCCTGGCGCAGGCGCAAAGGCAGATTGGGGACCATGCGGCGGCGCAACAAACGTTGCAGACCTTTCAGCGTTTGCGGGTCAATGACAAAGCGGACCTCATGGCCCAGGACGCCAGTTATGATAATGAGAAAGAAATGCGCCGGATCGCGCTTGAATTTCATCTCGATGCGGCGGATTTTTTCCTGCGGCGCCGCCGGATCGATTTGGCGGAGGCCCACTTAAAGCAGGCCACAGTCGTGGCGCCGGACGACGCCCAAGCGTATGAAGTCCTGGCCCGAATGTATCTGGCCGGACGCCGCGAACTTCCCATCGCGCTGGCTTTTTCCCGCCGTTGCGCGAGCCTTCAGCCCACGGCGGCGCATTATGATGTGCTGGCCCTGGCCTGCGAGGCCAATGGACTCCGCAATGAAGCCCGCCAGGCCGTAGATCAGGCCGTGCGCCTGGAGCCCGGTAATGCCGTCTATCTCAAACACCAACAGCGCCTTAACCAAAACCCGTGAGGAGGATGCAACGAAAATCGGTAGGGCGATGCTATCGCGCCGCCCATCCTTCATCCCCTCTGGCGAGAGGAGAATTTGGGCGGAGCGGCAGCTCCGCCGCCCTACCAGGGGAAAAAATTTGGCCCGCAGCCATCTTGCTTTGTTTCATCGCCCTTGTGGCTGTTCCTCTTTGTGGTGCTCCGCCCATTGTCTTCCGCGACGCGACCGCCTCCAGCGGGATTCAATTCGTCCATACCGACGGGAGTTTCGGCAAGCGTTACATCATGGAAACGGTGGCCTCCGGCCTGGGCTTGATCGACTACAATAATGACGGCTGGCAGGACATTTATTTTCTCAATGGCGCGCCGCTGCCCGGCGGGCCGCAGCCGCAAAAACGGCCGACGAATGCTCTCTACCGCAACAATCATGACGGCACGTTTACGGATGTGACCGCGCAAAGCGGGGCGGGAATTCCCGGTTATTCTCTGGGTTGCGCCGTGGCTGATTATGACAATGACGGCTTCGACGACATTTTCGTCACGGGCTATGGCCAAAACTGGCTCCTGCGCAATAACGGCGATGGCACTTTTACGGATGTGACCGAGAAGGCTGGTTTGGCTCATTCCTCCTATCCGGGCTGCGTCGGGGCCGGATGCGCGTTTTTGGATTATGATCGCGATGGCCATCTCGATCTTTACGTCGGCCATTATCTGAAGTTCGACGAAGCGGCCTGGAAGCCGTGGACCTTGAGAAATGTGCCGGCCTATTGCAACCCTCGTTCTTTCCCGCCGGTGGCGAGCCAGCTTTTTCATAATAACGGGGACGGGACGTTTACGGATGTGAGCGAGTCCTCGGGCATTGGCAAATATAAGGGCTATGCCATGGGAGTGGTTTGCTCGGATTTTGATGATGACGGGTGGCCGGACATTTTTGTCGGCAACGACGTCATGGAGAATTTCCTCTTTCATAACAAAGGCGACGGCACCTTTGAGGAAGTCGCGCTGCCCGCCGGGGTGGGGTATGACCAGTACGGCGATCCCTTGGGTTCAATGGGAGCCAACGTGGGGGATTTTGATGGCGACGGCCTGCCTGACATTATTTTGACTGATTATCAAAGCAAGCTGACCACCCTTTATCGCAACCTGGGCCACATGCTGTTTCAGGACGTCACCGTGAAAACTGGGGCGGGAACCGGGTCGTTTCCCCTGGTGAAGTGGGGCTGTGGATTGGTTGATTTTGATAATGACGGCGTGCCGGAAATATTCACCTCGGCGGGCCACCTTCAGGACAGCATTGAACAGTATGACAAGAGCACGACCTATAAAGAGCGGAGCGTTCTGCTCCAGCAGCGGAATGGCCGATATACCGATGTGACGGCCGCCAGCGGCGCCATTATGGCAACGGTGGAAAGCAGCCGCGGCGCGGTTTTCGGCGATCTTAATAACGACGGCAAAATGGATATCGTGATGTTAAACGCGCGGACGCGCCCCACTCTCATGATCAACGAAACGGCGACCACCAACCACTGGGTCTTGCTGAAACTCATCGGCACCAAGAGCAATCGCTCGGCGGTGGGAGCGGTCGCCCGCGTCACGGCGGGCGGGCGCAGTCAAGCCGATGAAGTCAGGGCGGGGCGGGGTTACCAGAGCGCCGACGATCTGCGGCTTCATTTTGGCCTGGGTCCGGCGGCGGTCATTGAGCAAATCGAAGTTCGCTGGCCCAGCGGCGCAACCAATGTTTGGACTCATCTGTCCGCCGACCAGATTATTCAGTTGAAAGAGAAATGATCGCTTAATTTTTGCTCCGATAATAAGCGTCGATCTTGGCGGAAACGTCCCTGAAACCCATATCAACTTCGTAAATCTGCTTGTACTGTTCCATGGCTTCTTCGGATTTGCCCATCTTTTCCAGAACTCCGCCCAGGGCATAATAAAGCTCCTTCTTTTCGTCATCGAAAGCGCCCTTTTCCTTCAGGGCGTTTTGCAGTGTGCGGGCCGCCATGTCGTTCATGCCGCGGCGGGCCAGGCATTGGCCCATGTAGCTCATAGCTTGCAGGCGCTTATTGGGGTTGGCCTGCGCCTTTTGAAATTCCGGCATGGCTTCCGCGATGCGTCCAGCTTTGAAATAAAGTTCGGCCAATTCAAAGCGAATGATCAAATCGTTCGGATACCTCTCCGCCCGCTGTTTGCACTCCGTGATGACAAACTCATCGCGTTCCGCTTTGAGATTGGCGGTTTTTTCCGCGGCATCGGGCGCCGCCGGGTCAATCTGCGCGATGGCTTCATCAAGTTTTCTGATGGTGGTCTCGGCAATGGCCTTTTGCAGCGAAGGGTCCGTGTTTCCTTCCTTCTCGATGATGCGGTTATAAGTTTCCAGGGCCAAATCGTAGCGCTTCTTCGACGAATAAAGTTCGGCCAGCGAGCGGAGGATTTTCAGATTGTTCGGCTCCGCCGCCAATTCCGCTTCGTACTGGGTAATCATTCGCTGGGCCACGTCATCGGCTTTGACCTGCCGTTTTTCTTGTTCGAGCGCGACCGCTTCATCCTTGTTTTTGAGAATGTCGCGATAAGAACCGGTGCCGCTGGAGAGGGCTTCGTAGCCTCCTTCGTTGAGCGTCTTGCGCGCTGAAATGTCCTTCAATTCATCCAGCAATGCCAAGTCCGCCGGATGCAGCCGCATTAATTCCGCCATGATCTGCTCCGCTTTCTCCCCTTGGCCGGCCGAAGAATAAGCGCGGGCCAGCGCCTTCAGCGCGTCTTCGTCCTTGGGAGAATTTTTGACGACAATTTGGAGCGAGAGCACGGCGGTCTTGGGCAGGTCCGCCGCCAGGGCCGCTTCGGCCAGCAGTTTATGGGCGGCGGAGCTGTTGGGGTCGCCATTGAGGACTTGTTCCGCCGTCTTGATGGCGTCCAGCGGGTTTTTCATCAATTGCAACTGGCCTTTGGCCAGGGCCGGCTGCGAGCCGGCCCCGCTGATCATCTTCTTGAAAAAGCCCGTGCCGCCGCCGCTTTTTTTCGATTGCGCGACGCGCAAAGCTTCCCGACATTCATAAAACGCCGGCTCTCTATCCAATACCTGGTTAAAGATAGCCACGGCGTATTCGTAGTTGTGGCGGTCCAGCGCCATTTTTCCCTTTTCCCATTGTTCGCGCAAAGGACGCGCAATCTGGTTGGTCATTTTCTCTGCCATGACAAAACTGTAGAACTTCGCGCCGGAAAATCCACTCGAAAGATTGTTTGATATTGGCGGCAGGTTGCATAGTATTCCGCGCCAATGGTGAAAAGGAACTAATGCAGTTTGGCGTTTTTAAAGAAGAGAATGAGAATCGGGTGGCCGCTGTGCCGGACACCATCAAGCTTCTGCTCAAGAGCAAGCACGGCGTCCTGATCCAAAGCGGAGCGGGCCTGGCGGCCTCGATTCCTGACGCGGAATTTGCCGCCGCGGGAGCGCGCCTCGTGCCGGATGCGGCGCAGTTGGCCAGTCAGGCGGACTGCCTCTTGAGAATCCGCCCGGTATCGACGAAGGAAGCCGAGGGTTTCCCGGAGGGCAAAGCCGTCATCGCTTTCCTGGTGCCATTGCGGCAGCCGGAAATGGCGCAAATCCTGGCGCGGCGCCGCATGACCAGCTTCAGCCTGGACGCCATTCCGCGCATCAGCCGGGCGCAAAGCATGGACACGCTTTCGAGCATGGCAACGGTCGCCGGCTACCGTGCCGTCCTGCTGGCAGCGCAGCATCTGCCGAAATTCCTGCCCATGTTGACCACTGCCGCGGGGACCATTCGTCCCGCCCAAGGACTGATTCTTGGGGCAGGCGTGGCCGGCCTTCAAGCCATCGCCACCGCCCGGCGTTTGGGGGCTGTCGTGGAGGCGTTCGACGTTCGGCCCGCGGTCAAGGAACAGGTGAAAAGCCTGGGCGCCACATTCGTTGAAATTCCCACGACGGAGAACCTGGAAGACAAGGGGGGATACGCGCGCGAGGTTTCGGCGGAAACGCTGGCCCGCCAGCAAAAGCTCCTGCATGAACGCGCCAAAGTGGCCGATTTCATTATTACCACCGCTCAAGTTCCTGGCAAACCGGCCCCGCGCTTGATTACGCGCGAAATGGTTGCGGACATGAAGCCGGGCTCGGTGGTGATCGATCTGGCGGCGGATAGCGGCGGCAATTGCGAATTGACCAAGGCGGGAGAAGTAGTCCATTTCCAAGGTATCACGATTGTTGGGCCGACGAACCTGCCGGCGACACTCCCGCTGGATGCCAGCCGAATGTTCGCCCGCAACCTGGCAAATTTTATTTTGGAAATTACGAACGAGAAAGGGTTCACGATGGATTGGAAGAACGAAATCTTTGCTGAAACTTGCCTTACCTGCAACGGGGAGATTAACCAAAAGAGGAGGACCGCGTAACATGGGCACGCTCGCGATGATTTATATTTTTATTCTCGCCATTTTCACGGGTGTCGAGGTGATCAGCCGCGTGCCGGCGGTCTTGCACACGCCGCTGATGTCCGGGGCCAACGCCATCCACGGCATTGTGCTCATTGGCGGCGTTATCCTGCTGGGAATGGCTGGGGACAGCAAAATTCTGTGCGGCTTGGGTTTTGTCGCGGTTATTCTCGGCACGCTCAACGTCGTGGGCGGATTTGTCGTGACCGATCGGATGCTGGAAATGTTTAAAGCCAAAAGTCCCACCAAAGGCAGCCAAGACAAATGAGCCGCACTTCTGTTGCCGAAGCCACCTATCTTGCCGCCTCGTTGCTTTTCATCTTTGGGCTCAAGCGCCTAAGTTCCCCGCGCTCGGCCCGTTCTGGCAATATGCTGGCCGCCATTGGCATGGCCTTGGCGCTCGGGGGCACGCTCCTGCTTCCCGGCATGGGCCATTTCGGATGGATCTTTGTGGGCATCTGCATCGGAACCGTTCCCGGATGGCTGCTGGCCAAGAAAGTCAAGATGACAGCCATGCCGCAAATGGTTTCCCTTTTCAACGGCATGGGCGGAGCTTGCGCGCTCTTTATTTCGCTGGGGGAATGGATTCATGAAGCATCCCCTGAGGGCGGTTTTGGGCAGGCCTTTCCCATGCTGCTGGGAATTGTTTTCGGCTCGGTCAGTTTTACCGGCAGCCTCGTTGCCTTTGGCAAATTGCAGGGATTGGTCACGGAAAAACCGGTGCGGTGGCCGTTGCAAAAAAGCATTAACGCCCTGATTCTCGTGGCCATTCTCGTGGCGGCGGGAGAAGCCGTGGCTCATCGCATGGATGGCGGGTGGGCCGTGGCCCTGGCCGCGGTGGCTTTGCTCCTGGGAGTGTCGCAGGTCTTGCCCATCGGCGGTGCGGACATGCCGGTGGTGATCTCAGTTTTGAACTCCTGCACCGGCTTGGCCGCGGCCGTGACAGGTTTCGCCATGCACAACATGTCGATGATCATCGCTGGAACCCTGGTCGGCGCGGCGGGTTCGTTGTTGACCGTGCTGATGTGCAAAGCGATGAACCGCTCGCTCGCCAAGGTGGTCTTTGGCTCCTTCGGGCTGGCCCCGGCCGGTGCCGCCGCCGCTGCCACGCAGACCGACCAAACCATGCGCGAGATTACCAGTTCCGAATGCGCCATCATGATGGGTTACGCCCGCAAGGTGATCATTATCCCCGGCTATGGCTTGGCGGTGGCGCAGGGGCAACATCTCGTTCATGAACTGGACCAGGTTCTGGAGAAGCGCGGCGTCGAAGTCAAGTATGCCATTCATCCCGTCGCCGGCCGAATGCCCGGACACATGAACGTGCTGCTGGCGGAAGCGAATGTTCCTTATCCGAAGCTGCTGGACATGGAGGAAATCAACCCGGAATTCGATCAAGCCGACGTGGCGTTGATCATCGGCGCCAATGACGTGGTCAACCCCGCCGCGCGCAAAGATCCGGGCAGCCCCATTTACGGCATGCCCATCCTCAACGCGGACAAGGCCAAGAATGTGATCGTGATCAAGCGCGGGCGCGGGGCGGGATTCGCCGGCATTGAAAACGGCCTCTTCTTCGACCCGAAGACTCGCATGCTTTTTGGCGACGCCAAAAAAGCGCTGCAAGAACTGGTCACCGAAGTGAAAGCGCTTTAGTCCGCAGCGCGGCGGCGCGCATCAAACTCCGCCACAAACTGGGCATGGGACGAAACGAAATTCACTTGACCAGCACTTTGTAGAACATTGGCGAATTGGTCGCCGGCAAGGTGCAGGGCGGCGGGCTTGTATTGGTGATCCAGGGCCCGAGGAGGTTCGTGGCTTGCAAGAGCGTGCCTTGAGACCAGGCCAGCGTCACCCTTCCCGCGCCCGCTTTGGCGATGCTAACGATGGTGCCGGCGCCCGCGCTGGTGCTGGCGCCAGGAATGATCGGACTGCTCTCCGAGTTGCCCGCTTCATCATAAGCAACGCTGTAAAATGCATAGCTATTGCCGTTCGCGCCATAGAACTGGGCGGAAGTGTTTGTGGTCCCCAGCAACCAGGGCGACCACGGCCCAAGGTTGGTGGAAACGTAGAGATCGAAGCCCGCGACCCCTGAGCCCGCATCCCGCCCCGACCAGGAAACAGTAAAAACGGGGCTGGAGACGGAAGGCAGCGCGGTCATGGCGCTGGTCGGCGCGGTGGCGTCCATGAGGTTGGTCGTCACGGGGGTGGCGATGGCGGCATTGACGTCGAACACAATGCTGGCCTGATTGGTGATTTGGGCGCCGGTGGCCAAACCGCTTCGCGGCTGAATGGTGCAGGTGACATATCCTTCACCCAGGCCTTGGGCATTGTCCGGCGGAAGGAAGCCCGCCAGCGGATCAGTGACCAGCTCTCCTGTCACGCGATTGATCGACCGGATCGACCACGTTACCACGCCGTTGCTGGGGTTGAGCGCGGCGCTGACGGAGACCGGGTTGGGGTCGGTGCTGACCTGGGCGACCGCGGCAAAGGTCTGGACGCCCGATGGAATGTTGAGGAGCACATTGTTGAAGGCGATGGCTGTCAACTGCAATGTTGACCAGTCGAGATCGGCCGTCAAAGGATCGGTAATAACCACCGATTGGGCGGCGGCGCTGGCGTTCGTTTCATTGGCAAATTCGATCGTGTAAGTGATGGCGTCTCCGGGTCCCACCCAATCCGGCGTGCCGATGCCGGTGGCAAATTTATCGTTGGGATCGGCGGAGAGCGCGCACGTAACGTTGTGACTGGCGGCGAAGTAGGGCGCGGGTATGTCAGCCGGCGCTGGCGGAGACAAAGAGCCCCCGTTGACGCAGAACGTGTTCGACATCCGCGCGAAGGCATAGGTGAGCACGTCCTGGACAAGGCAGTTTATGCCTGGAGCATTCGTTTGGCCCATGAAGGTGGAATAATTGTCGATCAGTTCGACAAAGCCGCCCCAGGTGGGACCGACTTTGGCTTGGAAATTGCTCCAGATTCCCGTCCAGGCGCTGTCGCAGTACCCCGGCGGACGCAGTAACGGTTCCAGCAAGGTGTAGTTGATAAGGTTGGTTGCGTCGGCAGTCACATAAGTGACTGAGAACGGAATGGTGGCGCAGGCGGGGTAAAAAGAGGTGAAGTCAATTGTCCAGGTTCGACCCGGGGTCAAGATGCCCGCCGGGCCATCGAAGCTGGCGGCCACGAGGAGGATGTCGCTTGTGGTGAAGTTGGTCATGCCCTGAACTTCTGTTTCGGCCATGCCGCCGCTGCTGAGAACAAGCACGGGCGAAGGCATGTCCACGTCGCCCGCGTTATGATAAACAAGGGTGCCATCGAAAGCTCTGCCCTTGCGATAGGCCGGCGGCAGTTCTAACTGAACCGAGAGCGTGGGCGCGACCGCGGCTTTGATCGGACTGTTGGCGGTGACGGCGTTGCTCAGAGTAAGTGCTGCCCCGCCGGGTTGGGTCACTTTCAGGTTATACATTCCGGTCTGCGCCCCGCCGAGATTGAAGGTGGCGTAGGCGACGGTGGGATCAGGCGATTGCACTGAGCTGGCGGCAAATGTGCCGCCCGGTCCTGACAAAGTATAAATGTCATTGGCGGCCAGTTGGCCACCGAAGACTTGGAGAGTGACCGGGCCGGAATTAGCTATGCTTGTCGGGTTGGCGGAACTAACCGCGAAGTTAAGCGCGGCGACCGTGAGCGTGTAGCTGACAAAAGGAGCATCCAGGGAAGCGGCATAGACCACAATGTAATACGTTGAGCCGCCATTCCCCGAAACCGTCATGGAGGCGGTTGGCGAATTAAATTGGCTGCTCTCAAAGTCGAAATGGGAAGGCCCGGGCACGTAGCCTTTGCCCACAAACAACCTTAGGGCGGAATGAGAGGCCGTTGCTTGAGCGCTCACGGCAAAGGCGCCAGGAGGAGCGGCCAAGACGAAGACGTTGGACTGTCCAGCAGTCGTGAAGGTGTTGGTGACCGCCGGGCCGCCAATCGAGAGCATCGGATCAGTCAGAGTGGTTGGCAGAGGGCCGGGCGAGGTGTTATTTGTCCAGTTAATCCCTTCAAAGACCTCGCCCTGGCTGTTGACTTGAACTTGCCATAGATAATTGCCCTCTGCGCCTCCCGGAACAACCACCGTGGCCGAGCCTGGATAGGTTTGGCCTGGTCCGAGAATGGCGTTCTGCGCGACGAGCACGGTGGCAACGGCCAAGGCAGGACCTCCGTTGATGGGAATGAGGGAGATGACATCATGCCACGGCCCAATGGCGTTGGCCGTGCCGATGTTGGCATCGTTCCATTGGACAGTGAGGGTCTGGCCGGCGGTGACTTCCAACGGCCCGCTGATGGACGCCCCGATGACCACCAGATCGACGGGCGAGCTGGCGGTTTCGACGAATTCGTACGCGCCGATGTCCGGATAAAGGCCGCCTGCGTTAGGCACGCCCGTCTTCACGGTCGTGCGCGGGTCGTTATAACGCGGCGCGCCCGTCAGATCGCTCGGCGGGCCAGCAAGGCCGTCCGCGGCGTCAATACAAGGCGAACCATAGTTCAGTTCGTAGTTTCCGTTCGCGGCGTCCAGGAACTGGGGATTGACGGAAATATTGCCGTTGAGGCCGGTTTGATCGGAGATGTTCTGGTAGTTGGCCCCGCTCGCTGACCAAACATCGCAATACTCAAAAGTCGTCAAGGAACTGCCGCAGCAATAAATGACGCTGGCAGTCAGGCTATCCGCTATAATGGTATTGTACACATTGACCTCACCGCCGTGGGCAAAGATGCCATAGTTATTATTGTCCAGCGTGCAGTTGACCACGTTGACGGTGGTGGGCCCGCTCAAACCCGGTTGGATGCCCCGGTCGCAGCCTGTGATGACGCAATTTGTGACATTGACGGTTCCGTATTCGGCCTGAATTCCCTTGAAGTAAGCCTGGCTCAGAACGGAATCTGAGAGCGTCAAAACGGAATCGGCAGCGGTTAGGCTGATCAAGCCGCTGTTCAGCGAATCAGGTCCTCCCCCGTAGCTCAACCGGACGTGGTCAAGAGTGGCCGAACCGCCGCTGAGATAAACGGAATCCCAGTCGCCCGCGCTCGGCGTGCCGGAACTGCCGGCAGTCGGACCGCCGACGGCGTCGTCATTAATGGAGGTAAAGACAATCGGTTGGGCGATCTTGCCAACAGCCACCAAAGCGCCGCCCGCCTGGACGGTGATATTTTGGCCGGGTTCAAATTTGACGATGGCGCCGGGATCGATGGTCAATGTGACTCCCGAGGGGACGGTGACGGAAGAAGTTATGATATTAAGGCCCGTTCCGAGCCATTCCTGGCTGGAGGCCAGAACGCCGGAGCGCAACTGCTCCACATATCTGATCTGGACGAATTGGTTCTGGTCAAAAGTTGCCCCGCCCGGGACGTTGATTCCGGCCCAATCACCCGGCACGGGAAGCGAATTGTTAGGGCGCGCCTTTTCTGCCGGGCAACTCGTTGCGAGTTAAAGGTTTTAACACTTTTTGCGGGACATCCTGGGGAAAGTTTTTTAAGGTCCCGGCATGGCAAAGAGCAAATGTCGGTTCCGTCGG
>JBKQWF010000250.1:0-10833 GCA_052139695.1 Limisphaerales bacterium | reverse complement strand
CAACGCGCCTGGCGGCTCGAAGATGCAGTTGGGCTTCAGCTATGACTATCAGGGGCGGCGTATAGCCAAAGTGGTCTCGACGAACAACGGGAGCGCGTATGTGGGTGAGTCCACGAATTACTACGTGCATGACGGCTGGAACTGCGTGGCGATCTGCAACCCGTCGCTGGCGCTGCTGGATTCCTTTCTCTGGGGGAGCGATCTGAGCGGCAACCCGCAGCGAGCGGGCGGTGTGGGCGGCCTGATTTCGATGACGGTCTATGGGGGGACCAACGCGGGGACGTATTTCTACAGTTACGACGGCAACGGCAACGCCACGGCCTTGGTCAACGCGACAAACGGCGCCACGGTCGCACACTATGAGTATGGCCCCTTCGGTGAAGTCATCCGCGCCACCGGCCCAATGGCTAAACTCAATCCCTTCCGCTTCTCCACCAAATACGACGACGACGAGAGCGACTTCCTTTGCTTCGGGTATCGCTTTTATAACCCCTCAACGGGAAGGTGGTTGAGCAGGGACCCGGCGGAAGAGGAAGGGGGCCTCAATCTGTATGCGGCCTGCCAGAACGATTGTGTCGGTGGAAGCGATCTCCTTGGATTGTGGACGATTCAGAGATCGAACCGCAACCGGGCGGACGCCATTCCCTCCCCTGGAGACACAGTCCAGTCACTTGCCATCATGATTAAGCTCGACGATTCGGACTACACGCAATGGCTCAGACCAGTTGGGCCGACTTCGATGCCTGCCTCGGCAACGACTCCGATTAACTCCTGTGCCGAATTTACGATTCCGAACACAATGTATATCGAATTTGGGCGAATGACATCATGGATCGATCGCTTCGGTCCGATTCCGCCGTGGCGCGAGTTTCTCGTCCAGGAGCAAATAAAGTACGAAATCCAAGGTTTTAACGTGGTTTTGCGAAATCCATCCGATCCAGGCACTGCGAGAAATGATCTCCAGGATCCTAACATCTATGAATTTGCCTACGCCGGACACGGTGGCGGGTCGGGGGCGCTTGTTTTTTCGGCGGGCGAAGGAGAAACGACACTTGCCCCAGCTCGAATCACACCGTTTGGAATTGCCAGTTTTGTCGCCCTTGCGTGCGATACCGCCTCACAAACTCCGGTCAGTAATCCAGGTGCGCTAGGCTACGAATATAGTGAGTGGGAAAAGAACGTTGCGACCCGTGGTTTATTTGTCGGGGTGTGGGGCGTTGTCAACGGATACCAAGCGTGGAGCCACCTGATTATAACACCGGGAACAAATACACGATGAACACTGATGCGGTCCCAAGTGCGCCAGCACGCCATGAGGAGGCCAAAAAACCGATTTGTGGAATCGGGTCAATAGCTCTGTCTTTGCTTGGTATTTTGGTTCCCATGGTGGCTGGCTCAAATTTTGGCGGCGCTATCGACAGCCATGCCCGCTACATTATTCCCTCGGTCGGCTATGGACTAGCCGCGCTGGCATTTTTCCGCCGAGAAGGCGCAATCTGGGCGATTTTAGGCGTGGTTTTCAGTAGCCTTTATGTCGGGTTACACCTTGTTGCAATACCTTAGCGTGATCTCCGCAAGTAAAAATCACAGGCTTGATGTGGCGGCTGCTGGCAGGGCTTTATAGTTTCAGCCTGCTGTTCAGCGGCGGTGACATTGTGTGCGCCAACCTCGCCAAGCTGACATCGACCGGAGTTCGCTTCCCCCGCCTTCTTTATGCCGTGCCGTTGGTTGTGGCAGGACTTGCCTTTTCTATTTTGACAGTTGGCGTTGCGCGAAAGGCAGAAGGAACAACCTGGCAGTTTGTTCGGCGGAATCGGCTGGGCTTTTTTCAGGCTGTTTTGGCATGACCAAAGCCGCCACGCCGTTGCCTAAGCGCCATTCGGGTCAGTCCTCGGAAGTTGGTATTCATCCGCTGATTTCTTTGGTAGCGAGGGCTTGAAGCTTGGCCACGGCTTGGTCATACCGCCGCCGCGGCGCGACGTTCCATCGGCGGGGCCCCCGCCCGGCGTTGATGTAATGGCCCAGCTCCAAGCGGGCGGCTCGCCAGCGCGACGAAACGCTGGTGCTCCGCAGCCCACGCGCGCCCCGACTTCGGGCTGGTTGTTTGGCAGTTCGCGTGTTGTGATCGCACGCTCGTTGATTTGACGATTGTCTTGACTGTCCGGGGTTTGGGATGGCTGATTCTTCGGGTTGTCAGACGTCAGGCAGTCCTACGCCAGCAAGAAAAGCAGCGCTGTGCGTTTGTCAAAAACAGCGAACCCTTCCAATCCCTTCCTCAGCTTCCCCTTCGTTGGCTCTGTGACCTTCTGTTCCAGCCATCCGCTTTGTCTTTCCAAGAGAATCCGTGTTGATCCGTGTGATCAGTGGTCCTTTTCCCCTCGCCTTTTTCAACAAAAGGAAACGAAGTTAACGAAGGTACTTAAAGGCGTAAAAAAACTTATTGGTGTCAAACCTAAGCCTTTTTACATTTTGAGATCTATTTGGCGGTGGGTTAAGGCGGTGCGGAGCGCGCAACAGAGGGTGGGGCTGAGCTGCCGCTCAGCCCCAATTTCGGCCTTTTAAATTCCCGCTCCGTTCTCTCGGTTTTCTATAAAATCGCCATTCCTGAGCCACGCGCAAAACCTCTTCAAAAACCTTCCGTAGGATTTTACTCTTGACCCATCCTCGCTATCATTGCCCCGCATGAAAACAATGCCACGCTCCCGAGGACCGCGATGACGCGCAACGGCAGAATCGCCCGGCTTCCCCTGGCCGTCCGTCAGAAACTCAACCTGCCGGGACGGCCCAGGACCTCCTCTCCCGGCTCAACCGCCTGCCGGAAGTCCAGGCCAAGAGAAACAGCAGCGCATTCGCCAAGCCCTTGGCGTCGGTCCCGAGTGCGGCCCCGGCGCCGCCCCGGAAAGCCTGCTTCCACCCAAACCCGAACCTGATTGAACTAAATTGAACCAAATTGAGCCTCCGCTACCCCCCCGGGGGGGGGCCGTCGCAGCCCCGCCGCGGTGCCCTCGCTCTCTCTTTTCGGGTGCGAGAATTCTCTCACGCACTCGTGAGGCTAAAGAAAGCAAATGATAGACGCGCGGTCATTGACGCACCCCCTCCCTCCATCCCTCCCCGCAAGCGGGGAGAGCGTGGACCAGGCTCTGACTTGTTTATCCTATATACGATTCACGCCTCGTCCTCGACACTGTCATACGCATACTCTCTGCAAATTTCCAGAAACAGCACTTCCACCGTCATCGGAAAAAAGATGGTCCTGGCGCAATCAGGGCATTGACATTTTGGGGTTAGACACGAGAATGTCGGGGCCACCGCGGTGGGAACTGCAAGCGCTTTTCACGGAATAAGGCTTGAGCGGCAAGAAAAAGAAAATACTGTTAGCCCATGTCAAAGGTAAAACACATTGTCCTTTTGAAGTTCAAAGAAGGCACGACTGAAGAACAGATCGGCAAATTCTTTGATGACGTGCTCGATTTGTCGGAAACCGTCCCGGGCATCGACGATTACGTTTCCGGCACCAATTGCAGCCCGGAAGGTCGCAATCAAGGGATGACACACAGCTTCATCATGACCTTTTCCGATATCGCCGCCCGCGACGCCTATATCGTTCATCCTGAGCATGAACGGTTTAAGACCATGGCGTTGACTACGGTGGAGAACGCCGTCATTTTCGATTTCGAAGTTTAGCCGGCAGTGCGGCGCGGCTCTTGCCCAGCCTCGCGGGCCATTGACCATTTTGCGCCGTTGCTGCCACGTCCATGAAGCGCACTCATCATTGCAATCAGTTGCGGCAGGCTTACATCGGGCAAACCGTCACGCTCTCCGGCTGGGTTCATTCCCGGCGCGATCTGGGCGGCTTGATTTTTATCGATGTCCGCGACCGCGAAGGCCGCACCCAAACCGTCTTCGATCCTTCCGATTTATCGCCCGAACTTTTTAATCAAGCCGCCTCCTTGCGGAGTGAATGCGTCATTTCCATCACGGGCAAGGTCCGCGCCCGGCCTCCCGGCACAAGCAATCCCAAAATCCCGACCGGTGAAATCGAGGTGGCCGCGATGGCCCTGGAAGTGCTGAACATGGCGGAAGTGCTGCCGTTTCCGGTGGATGATCCAGAGGTTGCCCGCATGGTCAATGAAGAGCTGCGCCTGCAGTATCGTTACCTGGATTTGCGCCGGCCGGAAATGATGCGCAATTTGCGCTTGCGCAGCAAGGTCGCCAACGCCACGCGCGTCTATTTCGATGAACAGGGTTTTCTGGAGGTGGAAACCCCCACTCTTTTCAAGTCCACCCCCGAGGGCGCTCGCGAATTTCTCGTGCCCAGCCGGGTGCAGCCGGGCAAATTCTACGCCCTTCCGCAGTCGCCTCAGCAATTCAAACAAATCCTCATGGTCGCCGGAGTGGAGAAGTATTTTCAGTTGGCCCGCTGTTATCGCGACGAAGACCAGCGCGCCGACCGTCAACTGGAATTCACCCAGATCGATGTCGAAATGTCCTTTATCGAGCGGGAGGACATTTACCAATTGGTAGAAGGGCTGTTGCAACGCATCTGGAAAACGGCCCTGGACATCGAGGTGCCGGCGCCGTTCAAACGCCTGACCTTCCAGGAAGCGCTCAACCGTTTCGGCATCGACAAACCGGATACGCGCTTTGGCTTGGAGCTGGCGGATTTCACGGAGGAATTTTGTGGCAGCGGCTTCAAGGTTTTTAGCGGCGCGATCGCGGCGGGCGGCGTGGTCAAAGCCATCAACGCCAAAGGCATGGCGGACGCCACCCAGGGCCAGATCGAAACCATGACCGAGCACGCCAAGAGTCTGGGCGCCAAAGGTTTGGCTTATATCAAAGTTGAAAAAGGCGAATGGAAATCTCCCATTGTCAAATTCTTTAAACAGGCGGAAAAAGATGCCTTGACCGCCAAACTGAAAATGGAGGAGGGCGACCTCATTCTTTTTGCCGCCGATCAGTGGCTCAACGCCTGCGAAATCCTCGGCAAAATCCGCCTCTATTGCGCCGATGTCTTGAAGGCTGCCGGGAAACTTTCGATTCCAGCCAGCCGTTTTGATTTTTTGTGGGTGGTGGACTTTCCTCTGTTGTCTTTCGACAAGGAACAAAATCGCTGGTATTCCAGCCACCATCCCTTCACCGCGCCGGTCGCGGAAGACGTCCCTTTCCTGACCACCGATCCGAAGAAGGTGCGGGGACAGCATTACGACATCGTGGTCAACGGCGTGGAATTGGGCGGCGGCTCCATCCGCATCCACCAACCCGCGTTGCAAAAACTGGTCTTCGAGCAAGTCCTGCAAATCCCGCCCGATTTGGTCAAGGCGCGTTTCGGATACATGCTCGAGGCCTTTCGCTATGGCGCGCCCCCTCATGGCGGGATCGCGCTCGGCTTCGACCGGCTCAACGCGATCTTGTGTGGCACCCCCAGCATCCGGGACGTCATCGCCTTTCCCAAGACTGCCAAGGGCGCGGACCTGATGACCGATTCACCCGCTGGGGTTGAACCAAAGCAACTGCGCGACCTCTACCTGGAACAGAAAGTGCCCCGGAAAGAGTAGCGGCGTCCGCCGCCTGGCCAAAGCGCCGTTCCGGCTGGCGATCGGAACAGATGCACATTGTAAATTATTACCTGTACGCATTGCGCGGGAATCCGTTCCTGATTCTCGTGGCCGTCTTCCAGCTTTGGATGCTCGTCGATGCCATCCGGCGCGAGGAATGGCTTTGGGCAGTTTTGATTTTCATCTTTCCGGGCCTGACGGCGCTGTGGTATTTCTTCATGGTCTATCGCGCCGCGCCTTCGGCCACGCAGGGCTTTGAGCTGCCCGGCGCCGGCAAACGCAAGCGCATCAAGGAACTGGAGGTTCTGATCCACAATTTGGACAAGCCCCACCATTACCTGGAGTTGGGAGACATCTATTTTCAAAAGGGCAACCTGGCCAAAGCGGAGGAATGTTATCGCGCTTCGCTGCAACGCGATCCCCAGGACATCGACGCCCGCTCGCACATGGGCCAATGCCTGTTGCGCCAGAAGAAGGCCGAGGAAGCTTCCACCCTGCTCTACCAGGTCTGCGTGGACAATCCCAAGCATGACTACGGCTATTCGCTCATGGCCTACGCCGAAACGTTGCAAATGCTGGGAGACACGGAAAGCGCCATCAACGTCTGGAAACAGGTGCTGGAAGAGCACAACTACGCCCGCGCCCGCGTGCAGTTGGGCGAACTCTACCTGGCCGCCAAGAAGCGCGATCTGGCGGAAACCGAATTGCAAGCCGCCGTCAACGACGACCGTCACGCTCCCGCCTTCCAGCGCCAGCGCGACCGCGTCTGGATCCGCCGCGCCCGCTCCCTCTTGCGGTGAAGATGTGTGTTTGACTGATCGATAAGATGCAGGGCGCTCCCGGCAGTTTGAATTGCGATGGTGTTTCTTTCACGCTTCCACCTCCCATCTCCAGGACAGGTCTCCTTGATTACCGAACGTGCATTTGCGGACATTTCCGTCTCCAACCACCCCATGCGCCCCCGTCGTCTATGACGCAAGCCTTACCATCATTGCGCCAGTTCGATCGCGCAGGCCTCGAGCGCGCGGCCGCAGGATGGTTCCAGCCCGCCGCGAATGATCTCCGTGCCAGTCAATACTTTTCCTTCCTGGGCCAGGACGGCGCGCCCGGGCGCGGGGTTTAATTCATGCACGGTGTAGCGTTTGTCCGGGGCCAGCCCTTGCGGATGCACCAAGCCTGACGCGCCGGCTTTTAGTTCAAACACGAAGACCACGGCGCGGGAGCGGTCATGGGAGACGAAATCAATCGCGCCGCGGGCCGTTCCATTTGGATCCTCCAAACGGTAAAGGTCGCCAAGTTGCGTCACGTCCCGGATGCGTTTGTACGCGGCAATGGCCCCCGCGCAGACCGCCCGGTCTTCGGCGGACAATTTGACCAGGTCAAGGTCCATGCCGAATCGGGCCGACATCGCCACGGTGCAGGCAAAGTGCATCGGACGATTGCCCCAATGCGTCACGTGGCTGGCCAGGGCCATGACCGGAAAGAAATAGGAATAGTTCCATTGCATCGGCACGCGCGCGACCGGGTCCGTGTTGTCGCTGGGCCAGAATTCGTGGAAGTGATGCAAGGCGCCGTAATCGGCCCGTCCGCCGCCGCCGGAACAAAGCATCAATTCCGTTTTGGGAAAGGCCTCGACCGTCTTGTCCATGAGAGCATACAGGGCATGGACGTAATCAATCCAAAGCTGCGACTGCCGGTCTGGCGCCAGCCACGAGGAACCCGGTTGCGTCAGGTAGCGGTTGCAGTCCCATTTGGCGTAGGAAACGTCCGGGGTGGAAAGTGTATTGGAAATAACGTTCCATTCGAAGTCCTGCACCGCCGGGCGAGTCAAGTCGAGGGTAAGCTGGTTGCGCTGCAATTCCAGTTCGCGCTTGGGCTGGCGGATGGCCCATTCCGGATGCTGATTAAACAGGTCGCTTTGCGGGTTGACCATTTCCGGCTCGATCCAGATGCCGAAACGCAAACCGCGTTGGACCGCTTCCGCCGCCAGCGGCCCCAGGCCGTTGGGCAAACGGCTGCGGTTGGGTTGCCAATCGCCCAAACCAGCGTGGTCGTTGACCCGCGGATAGCGGTTGCCAAACCAGCCGTCATCCAGCAGGAACAATTCCGCCCCGATCTCCCGTGCGGGAGCAAACAGGCCCGCAATGCGGTTAAAGTCGAAGTCGAATCCGGTTGCCTCCCAATTGTTCAACAAAACGGAGCGCGGTTGATCGCCGTCACGGATGCCGAAGGCCCGCGCCCACTTGTGAAATTTCCGGCTCATGTCGCCCAAGCCCTGATCGCTCCACACCCAGATCATCGTAGGCGTGACAAAGGTTTGGCCGGGATCGAGATGGTAGGCGGAAGCAAACGGGTTGACCCCGCACAAGGCCCGCGTCATCTGGCCATTGTCGTCAAAAGCGCACTGAAAACTGCCGGACCATTCGAGCGAGCCGGCCAAGACGCGCCCGGCGTCCTCGCGCGGCGGCCCGTCAAACGAAAGGATGAAGTTCGGATTGCCGAACTGATGGGCGCGAATGCCGATTTTTGAATCCAGCGTCTTGGTTCCGGGGGTGAGCAGTTCGGTGACGGGGTTCATTTCCTTGGCCCAATCGCCGAAAAAATGGGTCAAATAAATATTCGCCGGCAGGAGCAGCGCGGTCGAAGCCATCCGCTCCAGCGTCACCGGGCCGGGTTCGTCGTGCCGGATTTCCGCCCATTGCTCCACCAGGTCCTCGTCCTGATGGGAGCGGAAACAAAGGACCACCGTCAAGGGGTAAGCCGGGTCGCGCAGTTGAATCCGCACCACTTCCTGGCCGGCGGCGGCATTGCTGCGCGTCACGCTCTCGAAAAGCAACGCGGTGGAAGTATTACCGTCGGCATGGACGGCTTCCAGCGCCGGTTCCCAAATGTAACCGTCGCCCGCCTGCGGGTAGGCTTCCTGGTCTCTCTTTGTCCCTCTGTCCGACCCGTTTTGGCCGAGCGGCCGCTGATAAACGCGCCCGTCTTTTCCTTTCTCAAAATCCAGCGTGAAATGCGCCGTCTTGACCGCGAGGTTTTCTTCAGCCGCGGACACCGTCAGCGCAGCGAGTGTCAGGGCCGTTATAAAGGGAATTCTATTCCAAGGCATGAAGCGAGCCTACTCTCCGCGCGCCAACCCTCTCAAGAGAAATATCCGCCTCCGGACAAAGCGGCATTGCCGGCAGGCTGGAAAAGGCAGGGTCGCCTCGCCGAGGTGACCGCTCCGGCAGGGAACACCCGGCGACGCGAGGAACTGGCCCAGCCGTCGGTACTCAACTGCCTTCTCGGAGGTGACGGTGATCCACAGAGGTCGCGCCGCCGCAAAAAAGAAATGCGCGCCCAGGCAGGGAGAAGGAAAAGCATCCCCCGCGCCAGCGCACGATAAAGAACTCGAGTTGACTCCACCGCTTATTTAGCCATTGGGCCCGGGATCAGAGCTTGCTTGATCGGCTCAACCCAAGCGTCCCGGTTGATGTCATATAAAATGAAATCGCTGTCGAATTGCCAATAGGCCCAGCTCCAGCCGCGCTTCTCCGCCGCCCGCGCCACGGCCGCGGTGTAGCGTGCCCGCCCTTCCATTGGAGCCTTGTCGTAAGCGCCAAACTCGCCCAAAAAGACGGGCCGGTTGTGTGCCTTGGCCCACGCGGCAACTTTATCAAAATCTTTGTCAATGGCAGCCAGTTCCTTTTCCGTTCCCGGCCAATCCACCCCAAGCTTGTCCTTTTGATCGGTCCAGGCGGCGCCTTGGTGGGTGAATTCCATTGGCTTGTAGTAATGCACCGTCACGATCAGGTTGCGGTCGTTTTCGGGCAATTCCAGTTCACCCAGATGGTCCACCGAGTTCCAAAACGCCGGCCCCGCGATGACCGTGCGGGTGGGGTTCTTTTCGCGAATGACGGCCAGCGCTTCGCGCAGATACTGGTTCCAAAGTTCGGGCGTCAGTTTGTGGTTCGGCTCGTTGAGCACCTCGAAGAAGACATTCGCCGGCGCGTCCTGGCAATGGGCTGAGATCTGGCGCCAGGCGGCGAGGAACTTTTCCTTGTTGGCTTCCGGGTCATTGCCCATGACCGAGTATTCGTGTAGGTCGAGAATGACGGCGAGCCCTTGCGCTTGCGCGCCGCTCACCGCCCAATCCATGACTTTGAACCACGATTCAGGAATCGCCCAATTGTTGCTTGCTTGCATGCGCCGGAAGGGCGCCAGGTTAACACGCACGGAATTGAAACCGGCCTCCTTCAGCAGGCGAAAATGCTTTTCATGGAAACGCGCCCGGTCCAACGACCGCCACAGCGGATCGTAGCCGATAATATTGACGCCTCTGCCGAGCGACCGATTTTGCTCAAAGGCATCCGTTGTTTTGGGTTGGGAATATGCCAGCGAAGCTGTCACGAGCAAGACAGCCGTCAGGAGGGGATAATAATACTTCATAAGAGCGAGCGCATTGAATGAAGCGATTGGACGCCCGTTCGGCCTCGAATATTCGCCAAACCCGAATCCACGGGGGCGATCAAAACCGTCGGACAAGGCAGGCGCGACTCCGAAAGCGATTGCACGGATAGGGGTAGGGATGGAGTTTTGGCTCCACCCCTCCCCTCCAAACCGGACGGGCGGATCTCCCGGCTTTCCAGCCAGTGGGTTCTCTCTCGAGGAGGACGACGCTTTTCGCGTGGTCCCCACGGATGGCCGTCAGACATTCGGTTCCTTCCAAGTCAATTGCGCTCGGCAGGCTCCGACACCGGCTAGCCTTTGCAGGCACTCGCGTTGGTTTGTCTCCCGGTATTCTGTCGTTCATCCGTCCACCTTCCTACGCTCCTTCGCTCCACGGTCATTACCCGCTTCGTCGCTACTATGAACGCTCTGACTCCGTGCCAGGCGGTTCTTCGGCTCATGGGCTTGAGCATGAACGCCGTTTGTCCCAGCTCGGTATCCCTGCTTACTGCATCCGGCTTTCCGACCGTTCCGTCTCCAACCAACCATCTGCGGGGTGTTGGCAGGTCGCGGGGGATTTCTCCAGGCCGCTCCACCATTGCCAGAGGGTTTTTACCCTGCGCGACAGGCTTCGCCTTTGCTCCGCAGGCTCGCCCACCAATGCCGACCAAATCGAGTTCACGTTGCCCGCCATTCCAGGCGGTCGTTGTTACGGACTGGCCCTTCTCGTTCCGTTGCTCTCCACGCCGTGTTGCCACGACGCAGTTACGGTTCGACCACCGCACGATTCTTCATCGCATGGAAGTGAACTTTCATCACTTTATCCGGACGCCATCACAGGCGCACGGAG
>JBKQWF010000249.1:0-4523 GCA_052139695.1 Limisphaerales bacterium | reverse complement strand
AACGGCAAGCCATGAGGATCGGCGCCGCCACACGGGGGTAGAGCGCTTGATGCGCGAGGCGCCGTCCGCCTCGCGCCGCTGGAATGGCGCAGCAGGCCAGGAACTTCTCCAGGGTGGTTGAGGATTGGAAACTGGCTGTGCCGCGCGCTCACCGTTATCCAGCAACTTCACAACGCCCGCCGCGCTGACCGTGGAACTGTCCAGGCACGATGCGCTGCCGAGCATCGACGTTGATTGAGCTTGCGCGGTTTCTTCCATCAATGATTCAATCATGAGGTGAGTATGACTCGCGCGACTTCTCGGCATCGGCCCCACAGAATATGAATTCAAACTTTGACGCGATCATCGCATCATTGCTTCTTTCCACGTTCTTGCCGGTTCGCCCGGCCATCGCGGCGGCCTCCTTCGATGGGCGCTTCTTCGCGGGTGAGGGCGACGTTGAGTACCTGCAACTTCTCGACGACGCCCGGCGGATGTATGAGGCCGATCCCGAGTTCGAGAACATGGCCATGCTCTACAACCCGCAATGGAACGGGTTGGTGGAGGGGCCCACTTGGGGCGCCTGGTGGGTGCAGAACAGCTATGGACCCACTTACTGCGCCCTTCCTTTTTACGAAGAGCCCTTTGTCACGTTCCTTCAGAACGCCCAGGATTTGTGGTTCGACAAAATGGGCGACGGCAAAACCAGCTACGTTTGGAATGGCAAAGACAGTTGGGTCCCGCCTGACGGCTGTCTGATGGATTGCGCCAGCGACACTTGGGCCATGCATCGCCAGGGCGATGGACGAGTGAGCATCCATGATTGGGGGATGGAGTTCACGGCGGCCGGTGGACTCATGCAAGCCGAACTGCTCTTGGTTGGCCGCGACCCAGCCGCCCTGGCGAAGTACCTGCCGAAGCTGGAGCGATGCGCCAGCTTCATCGAAACCCGGCGTGATCCAAAGAACAATCTTTTCCTGGCTGGGCCGGCCGGCAACCTCCTGGCCCCAAGCTATGCCGGCTGCAAAATGCCGGATGGCACGTACGGGAAGGCCTACCTGGCTGGCCTTTCGGTCACCTACATCGCGTTCCTGGACCGGTTGATCGAGCTGGAGAAACTCGCGGCGCGCGCCGATCAGGTGCGGCTTTGGTCCAACCGCCGGGCTTTGGCCCGCCAAGGCCTGCCCCTGCTTACGACGGATGAAGGTTACTTTGTCAAGTCGATCGATCCCGACGGAACAAAGCACGGAGTCTGTGGCGCCGCCCTGCATGGCTATTTCGAGGCCTCTCCGAATCACGACGCTATCTGCTTTCGCGTGGCGGACGACGCGCAAGCCAAGAAGATTTACCAAAAGCTGGCCTCCATTCCAGGTCTGCGCCCTCACGATTTAATCGTGGCCAACTGTCCGTCCCTGGACGACATGTACGAAGCCCCGCAAGGGCTCTGGGGCTTTGGCACGTGGGTCAATGGCGGCCACTGGACAACCTGCGAAGCCCGGGCTCTCATGGCCTATTATCGCCTGGGCCAATACGAGGACGCGCGACGGTCAATGAACCAAATCATGACCTTCGCCCGCCAGTTCAGGATGGACAACCCGCTGGTCGATTTCGGCAACGCCGTCTATCAGCCCGCGGAACCCATAAACCTGACTTACGACGCTTTCGGCGCTCCGGCGGGCCTGATTCGCGGGCTGTTCGAGTATCTTTATAGCGCCGAGAGCTTGCGGTTGGCGCCGCACATTCCCGACGGCATCACCCGCCTCGAACAGCGCTTTCCTGTCCGGTTCGGAACCAAGCGCCTCTATCTGGCCGTCGCCGGTCATGGCCCCATCACATCGGTGCGGGTCAACGGCAAGCGCTGGAAATCGTTCGATACGGAATCGGTTTTCTTGCCCTACAAATCCACGCCTGAAGTGGCCGCTGTTCAGATTAACAAGTCGGCGGCGGCGGGCAAAGCGTTCAAAGCACCGGAACCCGGCTGGTCCATCGCGCCTTTGCCGTCCTTTGCAGCCTGGCACTTACCGGAGAAGGCCCCGGTTATCGTTGCGAATGAGTTGCCGCTCCGCATCGGCGCCGATAGTGATGGCGGCAGCCGGTTCATCGGTGATTTGGCGCGAGTGTGCGTTTTCAACCGCCCGCTCAACGCGAACGAAATCGTCCAACTTTCGAAAGACGTACCGGGAGCGCTCCGCCGCGACCCGGCGCTGGTGTGTGATTGGACATTTGCTCCAACGGGCAACGGCCTGTTTCCGAATGCCGCCGGCCAAGCCCATGCCGCAAAATCCGTCGGTTCTGTTTCTGTGGCCGAGTCGCCTTTCGGCAAAGCCCTCCATTTGACTGGCGAAGGTTACCTGGAAGCGCCGAGCGCGCCCAACCTAGACCTGACCAACGGCGGCACTTGGTACGCCTTGGTCCGGCCCGGCGTCACTAGTGGCAGACTCATTGATAAGTGTCCCGTGGGTGGCGCCACCGGCTACACTTTCGACACCTACCCGGGCAACGCGCTTCGGCTGATCAGCGATTCTGGCACCGTTTCGGCGGACGCGAAGCTAGCGCCCGGGCGATGGGTGCATTTGGCTGCAACCGTCGATTCGGAGGGGAATTCGGCTCTTTACATGGACGGCAAGCTCCTGGCTTCCGCCCGGCGCACCACCGGCGAAATTGCTCTGCAAGCGCTCTTGGAACGAGCTGCCCGCCTTAGGCGTTTTCACCAGGCCCTAATAGCGGCCGGACTGAAGGACACTTACGAAGCTGCCCACGCCCGTCTGGCCGTAAATTGTTTGTGGGCAGCATTCGAGCGTGGGGAACTGCTGGCCACCGGCAAGTTGACGGCGCTGCCCGTCCGCTCTGAGGCGGCGGCGGACAAGCTTTACTTGAGCACTGCGATGAAGCTGTGCGACGGGTTGGAGAAACTCTTGAACGCTTGGCAGGGGTCGAGCGACCCCCGGAAAAGACAGGTTTATGAAATGTGGCGCGCGGCCGGCCGCTCGTGAAGGACCAAGCCGCCTTTGGTCAGATGCTTAAGCGCTTAGCGATCGATCAGTTTCATTTCTTTATTCTGGAGCGAGTTCGCCGAACCAATAAGCCGCCGTTACTCCGCCATCCATGAGGAAGTCGCTGCCGGTGACCGATTGGACCGGCGCCGATCACGACGATGACATTTTTCAGTGGATGCTTTTTCATAGGTAGAACTGGCCACCATACGTTGTGCCGACGCGGGCCAGCTCGCGGATGTTCTCGATAGGGATGCCATCATGCAGCGAATGGTCGGAAGCCAGGACGAAACCTCCGCCGGGCGCGGCGATGTCCATGGCTTCCTTGGCCTCCGCCGCAACATCCGCCGGCGTGCCGCAGGGCAGCGTGCGGGTGGAATCGATGTTGCCAATGAGGCAAAAGCGCTTCCCGTACTTCTCCTTCACGGTCCGCAAGTCCATCTTCGCGGTGCGCTGCAAGGGGTGGATCGAGTTGATTTTGGTCTGCGCCAGGTCGTCGAGGAACGCCGTGATACAGCCGCAAGAGTGCAGCAACACCGGCACGCCCAGGCTGGCCACGTCATCCACCAGTTCGGCAAACGGCGGCAGGACATATTTGCGGTAGTGCTCCAAATTGAAGAAGCCGCGCTGGTTGTCGCCGAGGTCTTCGCTCACCCACATTGCCACGCAGCCGGCGGCGACTGACCGCCGGGCCGCTTCTTTGAAAAACTCATTGGAAATCCGGAAGACCTCGGTGAGGAGGTCGGGGTCATCGTAGAGCGCGAAGCAGATGTTCTCGTAACCCATCAGCAGCCACGCGGTCGTGAGCGGACCCTGCACGCCGCCGAGGATGGCGAGACCGTCGCGCCGCGCGCGGCACGCGGCCACGATCTCGCCATCGCGCCCCGCCAATGTCGGGTCTGGCGGGCGGTAACCCCTGAGATCGCCGCGGGTCTTGATCGGATAATCAATTGGCGCGTCAATCGGCCACGAGGCGGTGTCCTTCTGGTAAATCGTGCCCCATTCGTCGCGATAGACATGCTCGCGCAGGAATTCCGGGCGGTAGCCGCTGAAGCCCCCGAAGGGTATCCAGACGCCGTCGTGGTTGAGCGCCAGGGCGCAATCGACGGCGTCGCGTCCATTGTAGCTCTCTGGTCGCCGCCCGATCAGCGCCTCATACATGGGCTGCTGAAAGAGGAAGTCGAACAGCGGCACCCGATCCGGCTGTTGCACCTTCAGCGCCGTGAGAAATCGTTCTTCACGGGTCATGGGTATAATGTGCTGGGGGTTCATCGGAAATTTCCTTTTGACGCTTGGCACGACATGCTCATGCTGGACGGGCAGGAGGTGGGTTGCTTTCTGGTCGCGCTCATTTCCCGAGATTTTGGGTGATTTTACGGGCGCAGAGTGACGGCATCAAGCCCAGATAATGGAAGTTCCTAAAATGCTAGGACGCACCTTTTCATTTTTGTAAACGCCAAGAGACGGGGGATTTGGAAAGAATCAGCGCCCGCAAGCGCTCCTGGCCGCCATTGCGATGGAGGAACTGCTTTTGAAATTTTCCAGTGGTGG
>JBKQWF010000248.1:0-7136 GCA_052139695.1 Limisphaerales bacterium | reverse complement strand
CCGAGCTTCATCGAAGCATTCCTTCAACGCGGCGTATTTCTCGCGCAACCTCTTCATATCGATCAACATGCAACTAGCATAGCACAAGCGGACAATATGTGACAGTTATTTTTGCGCGGCTCCTTACGATATCAGGAACGAAACCGGCATGGTTGTCAAATTTGTGCCCAATCACGCCTACAATATGGATGAATGGCCAGACAATGTCAGATTGCCAGCCGGCAATTACAACATTGTGGCGGAATCCACCTGTTGCGGACTAGTGACTGTACCGGCGGTCATTGAAAGGGGGAAAACAACCACTGTCCATCTCGATAGGAATTGGTGGCCACGAATAAAAACTTCAGCGAAGGAGTTGGTTTATCTTCCCGGCGGAGGAGCGGTTGGCTGGAGTCTTTCGGGCAAAACCAGCCTGAGTAAATGATCCAGTGGGAAAAGGACGTTCTGCCCCGACTGGGCCGCATCCTTCTTCGGTGCGAATGGCTTTACTCCAGAGTGATCGCGATGAGTGTGATGGGACCCAAGCTCATACCGGACACCAGGTCAATGCTCTCGATCTCCAGGCCGGGCCAGGGATTCTCCCAGGTGGTCTTGTAAAGTCGCGCCTTGCTCTGCTCATTCCGGCCCGTCCAAGCCACGACGGACCGTTTCACCTCAATGGGATCACCTTCCTGGCCAGTTCACCGATCCGGAAAGCGGCGTTGATTCCCATCGCTTTTACCGTCTCCGGACGCCGTGAAAATGACGTGGGATTGTGGCGCCATTTCATTGGTTTTATCAATAGCGCTCATCCCTGGCCGGTGGTGGGGCCGCGCTTCGGCAGATCCATTTTATGAACGCCTATCGCACGACTCGACAGACGCAAAACTTCCAGAATAATTGCGGCATCATGATCAAAGCTGTTCGCACCGACCTGGAACTTGAGTGTCCGCGAATCGATGCAGGATTGCGGACCCGCGGACTTCAACTGGTCACCCTGCCCGATGGCATCGGCGAGGAAGCGCTCATCAAAGAGTTGGCCGACGCCGAGTTGCTGCTGATGTGCTACACGCCAATAACTGGGAGGGTCATCGACGCTGCTCCACGCCTTCGTGGAATCGTGAAGTACGGCGTGGGCATCGACGCGATCGATATCGAAGCCGCCAAGCGCCGGCGGATCCCGGTGGTCAATGTGCCCGAGTACGCGGAGGAGACCGTGGCCGAAGGGGCATTCGCCCTGATGATCACGTTGGCGAAGAAACTCGGTCCGTTGCAACGGGTGATGAAATCGGACGGCTGGGCCTGGCCCAAACTCGAATGGTTGGCCAATGATCTTGCTGGCAAGACGCTGGGCCTGGTCGGGGTAGGCCGCATCGGACGCAGCATGGCCAGGATGGCGGGTCCGGGATTTCGAATGCATGTGTTGGGATTCGATCCCAACGTGGACAAAGAACCCATGTCTCGGGCTGGGGTCGAGAAACGTGAAGACCTTTCGAGCCTGCTACGGGAGTCGGATTTCGTCTCTTTGCACGCCGTTTTGAAACCTGAAACCCGCCATTTAATAGGGAAGCATGAGTTGGCGCAGATGAAACCCTCTGCTTTCCTAATCAACGTTTCGCGCGGCGCTTTGGTAGATGAAGCATCTTTGGTGGACGCCCTACTCCAGGGCAGCATCGCCGGCGCCGGGCTGGATGTTTACAGCCAGGAGCCGCTGCAACTTACCGGTCATCCCATGAGCCCACTGTTTGGTCTGCCTAATGTCGTCCTTTCGCCGCATCTCACTTTCTACACTCAGGAGGCAATGGAGCGATTGGAGGAGGAAACTTTGGCGAGATGCGACGAAATCTTGAGCGACCAACCTGTCTTGATCAAGTCCAACGATCCGAGATTGCGCGGCCAGTTGCATGGCGTGAGGTTTGTGTGAGCCTACTGCTTCAAGGAGCGGTGTGCCGCTCGTCAGGCCCACGATCTCGGCTTGGAATACGCCGACTGCCTCTGGATTCCCCATTCCGGATCGTTCACCGATAAGTACTGCCTCGAAGCCGCCCAGGTCTTTAACCGCGCCGCCAAGGCACTCGACAAATACGGCATCAAGTTCTTCTACCACCCCCACGGCTACGCATTCGTGCCAACGGCCGACGGGAAGCTTTTTGACCTCCTCATGGACAGGGAAACAGCTTTTATCGTTTCGGGGCTCATCGAAAGGCTCTTTGTTAGTAGCGCAATACCCGTGTTTCACCTTTCTTCATCGGGAGCACAACGCGTGGTCCGTCACCAACGAGTTCATCCGAAAGAGCATCATGAACTGCGCCATTACGGCCAGTGTCGAGCGAAACGGGACCGTCCTGCGCGGCATGAAGGGCCACAATCGGGCCGTTGGCATAGACATTGCAATCGGTCTCTGTGTAGAGATGGACGTTCGCCTTGCGCGCTGCGATCCGCAGCAAATCAGACGTCAAACCTGGCGCGCCCACAAACACGGACCAACCGTCGGGGGTCTGACGCATGGCGACTGCCGCCGCGCCACCCGGATAGGTCGCAAGAGTTTCCTCGGGCGTCGCGTCGTCAGCGGCGAACAAGGGAGTCACGGGCGCATCCGCTCCAAATGAAGTTTGCAATCCGACGCGTCTGCCCTGTCCCGTTGGAATTGCCCAGGCTTTGAGTTGGGACGTTTGCACCAAGCGGAACCCGGTGAGTTCTTGCATCGCTTCCACCGAAACGCGGTCACCATCACGCAGGCCGGGAGCGTAGCACCAGAGGCGGCAAGCCCTGCGGGTGTTGGCCAGTAGCGCCTTTCGCTGCGTGGCCGAGAGCTGCCACGCGTTTAGGAAAACGTAGAGTTTTGACTGCACCCGGCCAGCCACAATGTCGTCGAGGAGATACTGCCCGTACGGCGCACCCACTCGACCGAGCGGACGGCGCGCCTGATAAATACCGGGATCAGTGACCGTCCAGGCGCTGGCTGAGGTTTCGAGCATGGCACGCTCGTCAATGACGGCAGCAACCTCGGGACGGTAAGGCGTGGGCCGTTGCAGGAAGGCGTTATCCACCGGGGCGAATCGTCGCATCCCGTCCCACAATTGTTGGTCGTTGAACCATCCCGTCATGCCCAAGTCCATCCACCACGTCGCGAAATTCCGCGTGGCTTCCTGGGCAACATCGCGGAGAAGCAACGTTTTTGTTTCGGCCAGGTCCTTCGCGCCGTCCGTCCAGCCCGGAAACTCGCCCGTGCCCAGGTAGGTCCGGGTATCATCCTCAAAAAGCCACATTTTCCCGGCAAGGGCGACGCTTTCAGCGGCAGTCATGGCCGGCGCGCTACCGCCGATCCCCCGGTCGAAATAGGAGATGGGAGAGCAGAGCACGTCAATATCGGGGCAGTCCAAGACGCGGCGCAGCGCGTAATGACCGCAGGTCGAAGGCCCTAAATGAATCGGGCCGAATTCGAAGAGGTAGCCATAGAAGAACACCACGAGTTTGCGCCCATGAGAAGCCTGGCGAACCGCGTGTGCCAAGTCGCAGACCAAATCCGCCATGGTCTGTTGCTGAAAATCGGCAAAATCAATCAGCGGCTTCTCCGTGGCGGGATCGCGCAAGACACCAGAAGGGGACGCGCGCCGCTGCGCAGCCGTCGGGACCGCCGCGCTGCTGAGCATCGCGGCTGGATCGTGCCACGCTGCCTTGAGCGCGGCGTCGTTTGCGTATCGGGCGCGAAGCCACGCACGCCAGGCAATGGTGTCGGCTGGCGCGTAACCGTTCAACAACTTCCCCCAAGTGTCCTGATAGAACCATTCACCGGTATTCTGGCCGCTTGGGTGATAGCCCGCCACATGATCGCCGAACTTGCTTTCCAAGTGATCGACGAGAGCGGCCACGCGCTCGACGGCATCATGGCGATAGAGCGGTGACGCCACAACCGCGTAATGCTGCTGGGAACCGTCTTCCCAGGTCATGACGTCGTCAGGGTGGTTCTTGCGCCACCAATCCGGCGGGTCAACGCCGAATCTGGGGAGAAGGAGAGCCTTCGGGTTCGCCGCAAGAACTTGCTCGCAGGCGTGATCGGTCGCGCCCCAATCAGCCGGCTCTCCGGGAACAGGCCAAGGCATGCCCACGGGGAAAGTGACAAAGTCCACGCCGGCGTCCGCCGCCATATTAATCTGTGACTCAAACACGTCAGGCGGGCCGCCTAAACGAACGAACGTCTCGCCCGGCCGATAGAGCGCCACGGTCAAATTGCGTGCGGGCGCTGCTCGCGTCCAGAACATAACGTGGTAGTTCTTTCCTCGCACGATGGGCAAATTAGGCAAGTGGTAGATGTGCCAGTCAGGCCATTCCCCGGAAACCGGTTGGTGGAGCGTCACATGAAGGCAGCCTGTCCCAAATTCACCGCCGGATGGCTCGACCTTAACTGTTCCGACGGTGTTCGCTGCTCCGGTCGGCCAATTTGTCCAGGCGCGGGAAAACGAGTCCGGCCCACCCTCAAAATCGGACGGCGGCGTCACGTCCTTGCCCGAAGCCATATCCACAATGCGGATGTGGTCCAGGAACACCTCTCCCGGAGTCTGGCCGAAGCGGAAATGGAGCGTGCCGGCGCCCAGGGAATCGTTCTCGGCGGTGAATTCAAACTCAATGGAACGAGCTGTGGGCTCAATTCTGATTGGAGCGGAACCGGGCCCGCCAAAGAACATTCGGGCCGGCACAGTTCGGCCGTTGACGACCAGCCGATGCGCGCCGGACGAGGCATCCACGCGAACACTAAGGCCGCTGGCCGCCGTGGTTGAAACCGGTGCGGAGGGTGCGGCCACCGGAATCGCAGAGAAAAAAGCCGAGAGGCACAGCCCATGGCCAATTCCGAGAATCCGTCCAAATCCCCGTTCCCATGCCCGCGTGTCAGAATTTCTTGCTAACATGATGTTTGTTCTGTTCAAGCTGTAGCTGCTCTCAAACCTCTCACAAGGCTCAACCTTCGTTGGTTCGTCTTCGACACGGGGCCTTGCTTTGGCCGGTCAAAGGGCTGTATTCCATGATCAACGAATCTCGAAATGGAAAAATCCCAGTTGATAAAGCAAATCGTTACCAGCCTGAGGCAAAGCCTTGGCGTTTTAGAAAAGGCCGCGCGCGCTTCTCATGCCGAGGCCACGCACGAAAGCAGCAAGGCCGAAAGCAAATACGATACGCGCGGGCTGGAAGCGGCTTATCTGGCAGGTGGCCAGGCGCGGCAGGCAAAGGAAATTCTGGACTCGATCAAGATTTACGAGGCCCTGACGACCAGAGATTTCGCTTCGGATGAGCCGATTGAACTTACCGCTCTGGTGGAACTGGACACTGGCGGCACGCGCTCCATCTATTTCGTTGGGCCAAGGAATGGCGGCCTGGAAATCGAGCACCAGCACCAGGAGATCACGGTGATCACGCCCGCATCTCCCCTGGGCCAGAATCTGCTGGGAAAGAAAGCCGGTCAGCGTTGGACGGCAAAGCTGGGCGGATCGCCTGTGAAATACCACATTTTTTCGGTATGGTGAGTTAAAACTGACGGTGAGGCCGCCATCTGCTGCTGGGAAGACAGAATCGTGGCGAGGCGATGGCACCCGACGCGATGCCTCGTCAATGGCCCTTCATGTGTCGCAACAAAGATCCTATTCACTGGCCGTTCCCACGGATGCTGAGCGAAGAACCGATCTCGACGCTTCTTGTAGGCGCGTAGCTGCCTGAGCATCGATTCGCGTAACGCTACCAAACGAGACTTTTGGACCTTCGCCCCGCCGATGGTCAGAACACCCTGTTCCTAATTGCAAAAAAATAACAACAAAAGAGCACCATAATGACTTGACCATCGCTTCAAGACTGCTATGGTGCCGCTCAGGACCGGTTTGGTATCTCGAAAAACTAGAAAACTAATCTCTATTGATCATTATATATTGGCATGACTCATGAAAAAAACGTTGCTGACTCTCGGATTGGCGGGGATTTGCGCCTTCGCGATGCAGGTGAAGGCCGATACGATTTTCGTCGTGGCGAATGGAACAGGCACCTACTCAACGGATTATCTCGCATTTTATGACGCGAACGGCAATTATTTGGTTTTGGATGGCGTGCATGGCAGGGTCACGATCACTTATACAAACCAAACGGTGCTAAGTTTCCCCTATGCCCAAAGCGTTTCTGGTCTTACGGTTACGGGCACTTGGTATGGCACAGACGAGTGGGACTACGCGTACACCGCGACGGTGCAGGAACACCTCGCGCAGACGACACATTCAGGCTCAGGAAGAGGCGGCGGCTATCGGTCGATCACGACGACCTCCCTCACTGGCGGCGAGATAACGTATGATTACGCGGGAGCCTACGCGCCGCCTTTGGTCGCGCCCGCGGTAACCGGTGTGGGAACGTTGTCATCCATAACTCTATCCTGGACTTCGGCGGGCGGCGGAGTGCCACCCTATACCTACGCCGTCTTCGATCAAAATGGTGTTAGCGTGGCGGACACAACTGGGCTTACGGCGACCATCAGCGGTCTGACACCCGTCACGTGGTACTCATATATCCTATTAACGACTGACAGCGCCGGAAGGCAGATCTCAACGAGTGTCAGCGCCTATACGGGTCCGGTGACGTTGAACACCGTTTATACTTATAACCCGGCAAACAACTCTGTAACAGCAACATGGGATGCGGATCCGCTTGCGGTCAGCTATTCCGTATTCTATTACGATTGGGCGTTAGGGGTTTGGATCGATGGTGCGGACACTAGCGGAACGACCGCCACCGTATCGGGTTGGAGCCCCAATGTTGATATTCCATTCTATATCGCGGCGTACGACGTCAACGGCTTGGAGACGGACTTTGACCAGGAGCTGGTAAGTGTTCAGCCCCCACCTCCTCCGACACATCACAGGCATTCGGATGACTGATTTCGAAGAGCCAGGAGGAACTGTAGCAGCTTCATCCATCTCACTATCTCGGTTAAAGAATAGCGTTCGTTTAAGAGCGTGTTTAAAAACAGGAGGGGTTCCCTCCTATTTTTAAAACACGCTCTAAGGAGCCGCGCAAAAATAACTGTCACAGTTAATGCGATATTGTGTAGTTCCACTCGCCATGAAATGCGTTCGGGGTCAGGCGCACAGCTTGCATAGCTTCCTTCGAGACTTTGATACCCGAGT
>JBKQWF010000247.1:0-36925 GCA_052139695.1 Limisphaerales bacterium | reverse complement strand
ATGCCGCACATTGGGTGCAAGCCGCCGGCGAGGGCGACCACTTCCGCCTGGCCTTCGACAAACCCAATACCTGGAGCCAAAAATATAATCTCGTCTGGGACCGCATCCTGGGCCTGAACGTTTTCCCGCCGGAAGTCGCGCAAAAAGAAGTCCGTTACTACGAAAGCATGCTTCAGCGCTACGGCGTGCCACTGGACTCCCGCACCAAACTGACCAAAACGGATTGGACATTTTGGAGCGCAACCCTGGCCGATGACCAGGCCGGCTTCGAGAAGCTCATTTCTCCCATCTATGATTACCTCAATGAAACGACCGCCCGCTCGCCCTTTGTCGATTCCTACGTCACGGTCGATGTCCACAGCGACGGCATGCACGCCCGGCCCGTTATCGGCGGCGTCTTTATCAAAATGCTGATGGACCCTGAGATTTGGCACAAATGGGCCGGCGACGATCAAGAAAAAGCCGGCCCTTGGGCTCCGCTCCCGGTCATGCCGACCAACGCTGTGACCGAGATCGTGCCGACTTCGCAAAAGCAGCCCGCCCTATGGCGTTATACTTTGCAAAAACCCGCCGCCGACTGGACCAAGCCTGAGTTCGACGCCAGCGGCTGGAAGGAAGGTCCAGGAACCTTCGGCACTGAGGGGACGCCCGGGGCTGTGGTGCGCACCCGTTGGAGCACGGACGACATCTGGCTGCGCCGCGCCGTTACTCTTCCCAGCACGAAATTCTCCAACATGCAGTTGTACGTCGATCACGACGAAGATGTGGAGGTTTATGTGAACGGAGTCCTGGCTTCGTCGGAAGAGGGCTTTACCACCGGCTATGTCCCTTTAGAAATCAGCCGATCCGCCCTTGCGTTGCTCAAACCAGGCGCAACGGTGACCCTGGCCGTCCACTGCCACCAAACGGCTGGCGGCCAAAACATTGACGTCGGATTAGCCAATATTACCGGCAGTGAATAAATCGCATTTCATCTGTTTGTTGACCGCGCTCGCTCTCGCGTCGGCGCGGGCGGACCAGAACCTCCTCAAAAACCCGGGCTTTGAGGAAACGTCCGCCAGTGACCGATCGCCCGTCGCTTGGGAGCGGACCGGACCCGGCGCGGCGCAAATCGTCGTGACGGACAAGGAAGCGCATGACGGACGGCAGTGCGCAGCCATTCCGGCTGCCAGCGCGGTTGAGCAGCGCGTTGCAAACGCGCCCGCCGGGGCTTACCAACTGCGCTGCTGGGTCAAGTCCGAAGCGGAACAAACGGTTACGCTCGTTCTTCAGGACCCGGACCGTCCCTGGGGAGCCTATTCCTGCACGGAACTGCGCGTGCCGAAAAACCAGTGGACTCAACTGCAAGCTTTCTGCGTGCTGGATCGAAAAGGCTCCATCTCCGCCATGCTGGGCGGAACGACTGAGGAGTTCAGGCTTTATCATGGCGTCGCCGGGAAAATGGATTCAGGAATTCTGCTTGACGAATGCGAACTGGTTCGCAGCGAGCCCGTGGCCGCTTCCTCTGTCAACGTGTGGGATGCGCAACAGAATTTCTCCGGCGCTCCTGATTGGCCGCCCCAGACGGGATGGCGGCCGGCGGCCAGGGAGTCCGCTGCTTTCAGCGGCGCTCCGGTTTTCCAAGCCCGTCATCTGGCTGGAACGGTGCGCGGGAGGGATGGAGGTTTGGTGATTTGTGCCGTCCAAGGCCAGGTTTTGAAAGAACGAACGGTGCTTGTTCCATCGCCGCCTTTCGCTGGCTCCAAATGCGACGTGCTCCAGGCGGGCGACAGGACGGGCCTTCGGGTGTCGTCGGGTGACCGTTCTTACACGGCGTGGCTGACGACCCAAGGGCTGGTCAGCATCGCAGCCAGCAACGTGCCGGCCTTTGAGGCCCAGGATTGCCATCTGCGCTATGGCATTTTGCCATCCTTGACCGGCGCCGATATTTGCTACGACCCAAAAACGCTGGGTGATGCCAAAAGAATCCGGCTGCCGTCCACGCAATGGCTGGGGGGCCTGGTCGATGGCAACGAGAGCATGATGGTGGCCGCCTGGGAAACCAATTCTCAAGCCGCGTCGCTGGGCCTGGCCGGCAAAGGGGACAATCGCATGTTTGACACATTTTCCATCGCCACCGGCGCCGCGGGATTCGCCATATCCTTTGTGGAGCATCCGGGGATTTGGCACAGAGAACCGCTCCAGGAAGATTGGCTCGATGATTACGTGACGGCCGGCTGGCAGCGGCCCTTTCCGGCGCGCTGGATGGGCGAATTCTTCGTTTCCCCAGGCGGACGCCCTTACTTTGGCGAGCCTTACATGCAGTATTCCTTTCCTTTCGCCAACGCCAAGACGCGCATGTGGGGCGTCTGGTTCGAGGATTGGAACCATTATCCGTTTTACTTCGATGAGAGTAAAACCATTTTTCATTTCGAGAAGGGTTTTGTCCCGAAAGGCGACGCGCTGGTTTACTTTCTGGAACCGGCGGCGGCCGACCTGTATTCGCCTTGCGAAATCCTGGAACAGGCGATGGGAACGGAAAAAGCCGAGGCGCTCCTGGACCTAGACGGCAACCGGCTGCGCCAGTTGAGCTATTCGACGCCGGCAGAATTTATGTATGACAGACCGGTATGCGCCACGACCACGCGCCTGGGCAAAATCCCGGAAAAGGACAAGGGCACCGTTGGCCTGAACCTGGCCACCCACCTTTACGAGTTCATCCGGGAGATTCGCGGCCGCCTGGATCAATACCAATCCTTCTTTGACCAGACGCGGAGTTACCTGGATGCGCAAGACAAAGCCCATCCCGACCTTCACCCCTACCTCTCCGAGCTCCAGGCCATGGTTTCCCAGGCCAGGTCCAAGTCCCAGGAAATCTACACGACGCCGCTTTCCGCCGTGCGGGAAAAAACGGACGCGATGAAAAAACTTCTTTTGGCGGGACAGGGAGACGGCTTTAACTGCGGCAATCTCGATGTTCGCGACACGGCGGGCGAGCAAGACGACCTATGCCGGCATTACAACCGGCTGGTCCTGAGACTCTCGCAAACCGCGGCGTTGCAATGCGGCGATTCACCGGAAAAAGCTCTCATCGCCCAACACATTTGGGAACAATCGCGCTTGATCCTGCGCCGTCCGGTGCGCTGGGAAGCGCGGCGCACCTTATATTTCTTTGAACCGTAACTTTAGAATGACCGGCCGATGGGCGCCGGCTTTGCTTGTCGCAGCCCTGTTCAGCGGCTGCGGCCAAAAAAGCAGCGCGCCGCCACCTGTCGATGACTCACTGGTTAAAACCGCTTGCGGCATGACGATGGTCAAAATCCCTGGCGGCGAATTCATCATGGGCGCCAATGACGGCCCGATTGATGTCAAACCTGCTCATCCAGTCAAAGTGGACGGTTTTCTGATGGACCAAACGCTCGTGCCGCAGGAGGTTTATGAAAAACTCATGGGAACGAATCCGTCCCGGCGCAAGAATCCCAAAAACCCCGTGGAACAGGCCACCTGGACGGCAGCGGTCAAGTTTTGCAACGCGCGCTCCCTCCAGGAAGGATTGACGCCTTGCTACGATTTAAAGACCTGGGAATGCAATTTTTCCGCCGGCGGCTACCGCCTGCCGACGGAAGCAGAGTGGGAGTACGCTTGCCGCGCTGGAACCACCACCAAGTACTTTTTTGGCGACAATGACGAACAACTTAAAGCTTACGGATGGTTCCAGGACAATTCCGAATCCAAGCCTCATATCGTCGGGCAGAAAAGGCCCAACCCGTGGAAGCTCTACGACATGGCCGGAAACCTCTGGGAATGGTGCAACGACTATTACGGAACCAAGTATTACCAGAAGAGACCCCGTGACAATCCCCATGGTCCGAGCCAGGGGGAGAAGCGCGTGCTCCGCGGCGGCGCCTGGTCAAGCAGCCCGGACAATTGCGCTTCTGCCACGCGCAACTGCGATGAGTCCGGCGCCACTGATATTTGTTTGACTATGGATTCCAGCGGCTTCCGTTGCGTCCGCAAACCCTGAAAACGGTTCCTAAGCGTGGTCCTTTTCCAGCAAAGTAACCACTTCCTCGGCAAAAAAATTGGGGAAAAGGCTGACCGCCCCGCGCGCGTTGAAATAGGCGCAGCGCGTTTCCGAAACCCCCTCTTGCCGGCAGAATTCGCGAAAGTCAAGTATCGATAAAAAATGCAGATTGGTGGTCCGGTACCAGGGCTGCGGCAGGGACTTGGTCACGGGCGTGCGTCCGCCAAAAAGGACCTGCAACCGCACCCAATAATGGGCGAAGTTGCTGTAGGCGATGATGACGCTGCGCCCCACCCGAAAGGCGTCGCGGATGACGTTGTCCGGCGTGACCAATTCCTGAAAAGTCCCCAGCAACAAGACGTAGTTAAAAGTCTGGTCTCCGTATTGATCCAGCCCGTCGGCAATGTCGCCCTGGTGCGCCACCAGTCCCCGCTGGATGCAGCGCGCCACCAATTCAGGGTTCTTCTCCACTCCCTCGCCGTTGACGTGGCGCTGTTGCGCCAGTTGCTGCAGGAAGGCGCCGTCGCCAGCCCCCAAATCGAGGACGCGCGCCCCTTCCGGGATCCAGTCAAGTACGCTGCGATAAATTCCGGGATTCATGGCCGGCTGGTTTGGAGCCGAACAGGAACGAGGCAGTTGAAAGCGGGGAGCGCGACCGTCTCGGCCGCCTTCAGCCGGCGTCTCGCCGGCTGACTCTTCCATTTAAACAACCCGCACTTCAGCATTCTCCCGGAAAAGCCCAGATGCCTTCGGCGGGACGCCGAAGGCTGCGGACGAGACGTCCGCGCTCCCCGATCAATTCGCATGGTTATGAATGAGAGTGCGATATTCGTTCTCCAAGTAGTGCCGCACCACTTTTGAGAATTCGGGATTTTCAATCAAGAACGAATCGTGCCCATAAAGGGTTTCCAAATTAATATAAGTTACCGCGACCCCGGCCCGTTTCAGCCATCGCACCAGATCCCGCGATTGCGCCGGCGGATAAAGCCAGTCCGAAGCAAACGAGACAACGAGAAAATGCGCCGCCACTCCGCGCAACAGCTCCGCCGGCGGACCGCCCTCGAACAGATCGAATTGGTCAATCGCTTTTGTCAAAACGATGTAAGAATTTGGATCGAAGCGATGGACAAAACTCTTGCCTTGGTGATGCAGGTAGCTCTCGACGGCAAAAAGGTCCTCGTCCATCTCAGCGGGGTTGGTTTGCGTTTGCAGGTTGCGGCCAAACTTGCGCGTCATGGCGTACTCGCTCAGATAGGTGACATGCCCCACCATCCGCGCCACCGCCAAGCCGTGTTTGGGCCGGCGTTCCGCGGTATAATTGCCGCCGTTCCAGTTCGGATCAGTGATGATGGCGCGCCGCCCAATCTCGTTGAAAGCGATTTGCATCGCGCTATGCGCCGAGCAGGTCGCGATCGGCACGCAGACGCGGACACGATCCGGAAAATGGGTGGCCCAGGTCAAAGCCTGCATTCCGCCCATGGACCCGCCCGTCACCGCGAAGAGGCGTGCGATCCCCAGATGATCCAGCAGCTTTGCCTGCACCGTCACCATGTCGCGAATCGTCAGTGGTGGAAAATCCATCGCGTAGGGTTTGCCGCCGCCCGGCCGGGGGGAACTCGGACCAGTCGTGCCGTCGCAACCGCCCAACACGTTGGCGCAGATGACAAAGAACTTGTCCGTATCGACGGCCTTGCCGGGGCCGACATGGAAATCCCACCAACCGGGCCGCCCGGTTTCAGGATGAATCCCCGCCACATGGGCCGTGCCCGACAACGCATGGCAGATCAAAATGGCGTTGTCTCGCTCCGCGGAGAGAGTCCCCAAGGTTTGGTAGGAAACTTCCACTTGCGAAAAAACGAAGCCGGACTGGGTCTTGACTCCCTCCAAAACGACGCGCTGGGTATGAGTCACACCCAGGGACGATTGATAGCCGGCGATCTTCTGGTCTTGAAGATCGCCTTGATCGAAATTGCTGTTTGTGTCTGACATTTCCCCGGACTCATTCCGGCTCGCATTCTAGTGGGTCACAGAAATAGTTTTACAATGGCCCCCTCCCCCCGCAAAGCGGGGAGGGTGGCCGCAGGCCGGGAGAGGGAATTGTCTAAAGGTTTCATTGAAACACTACTCAAGCTTGAGCTATGCCGTAGCGCGCAACGCCTGATCGATGTCCGCCTTGATGTCTTCGACGTCCTCCAGGCCAATCGAAAGCCGGATGTAATCCGGCGTGACGCCGGTCTGCGCCTGCTCCTCAACGGTCAACTGCTGATGCGTCGTGGAGGCGGGGTGGATCACCAAAGTCTTGGCATCGCCAATGTTCGCCAAGTGCGACAGCAGCTTCACCGAATTGATGAATGTCTTGCCCGCTGTCAGCCCGCCTTTGATGCCAAAACCCACCAAGCCGCCGAAACCAGTCTTCAAATATTTCGCGGCGATCTTATGGTTCGGATCGTCGGGCAGCCCAGGATAGGTGACCCAACTTACCAACGGATGGGTTTTGAGCCAGCGCGCAATTTCCAGGGCGTTGATGGAATGCTGCTTTTGGCGCAGAAAAAGGGTCTCCAGGCCGAGCAGGAATTGATGAGCGTTGAACGGGCTCAGGGCCGCCCCGGTATCGCGCAAGAGCGTGACGCGGATTTTCAGAATAAACGCCACGTTGCCCATCCCCGGGACATTGCTCAGCGCGTCCCAATAAACCAGGCCGTGGTAACTTGGATCAGGTTCCGTGAATTCGGGAAACTTGCCGTTGTTCCACTGGAACCGTCCGGAATCGACGATCACCCCGCCCAAGCTGGTGCCGTGGCCGCCAATGTATTTTGTGGCGGAATTGGCCAGGATGTCCGCGCCAAAATCAATCGGCCGCACCAGCCCAATCCCGACGGTGTTGTCCACGACCAGCGGAATACCCGCCTCGTGCGCAATCTTGGCCAGCGCCTCGAAGTCCGGCACGTCCAGCTTGGGGTTGCCCACCGTCTCGGCGTAAAGCGCCCGAGTTTTGGGCGTGATCGCCTTGCGAAACGCCTCCGGGTCGCGCGAGTCAACAAATTTCACCGTGCGCCCCAGTTTGGGCAGGGTGTGATGGAAGAGCTGGAAGGTGCCGCCGTAAAGGTTATTGGCCGAGACAATCTCGTCGCCCAGGCGGGTGATGGCCAGGATCGCATAGGTAATGGCCGACGAGCCGGAGGCTACCGCCAGCGCGCCGGTCCCGCCTTCCAGCGCGGCGACGCGCTGCTCGAAGACATCGTTTGTCGGGTTCATCAGCCGGGTGTAGATGTTCCCGAATTCTTTCAAGGAAAAAAGATTGGCCGCATGGTCGGCGCTCTTGAAGACGTAGGACGTAGTTTGATAAATCGGGACGGCGCGAGCGCCGGTCGTCGGGTCAGGGACTTGGCCGGCGTGCAACGCCAGGGTGTTGAGTCCTTTGGATTTTGTACTCATAGTTTCAACTTTTTGTAGTTTATCAGATACGGCTGTGGGCTAAAGGCTGAATTTCGCACCGCGAAACGAGGCGCGCGGCGGAACGTGAAATGGACGGCCATCGTTGACATGTTCTAAATTACTCTATTAAATTACTAGACTTACTCCTGATCGATCTTCTCGCAATCCGCTTATATTGCAAGCGTGAATGCTCGTTCGTTTTATCGTCCCCGCATTCCTTTCAATCTCAAGGCTTCCTTGTTTTGCGGGTCCAGACGCAAGACCTCATCGAACTGCTCGGCAGCCTCCCCGGCGCGGCCCATCTTAGCCAAGGCCACGCCCAAATTAAGCCGAGCCTTGATATAAGTTGGGTTCAGCCGGACAACGGTTGCGAACTCGGCGGCAGCTTCATTAATCTGTTCTTGCGCCGCGAGGTGTTCCCCCAGGCGGTAGTGCGCCTCCCAAAAATCGTCATGTTGGCGAAGCGCTTCGCGCAATTTCCCGATGGATTCCGCATGACGGCCTAATTTCCACAGCACTTCGCTCTGGTAGAGCAGGATGCGCACATTGTCCGGGCTAAGTTGGTAAGCCAAAGCGTATTCGCTGGCGGCTTTTTCCCACTGATTTTGCCGGACGTAAATTTCGCCGAGTTGAATGCGAATCTCGCTTCTTTGCGGATTCAATTCCGCCGCCCGCAACAAACAGTCCTTGGCCTGGTCCACCTGCCCCAGTTGCTTTAAATCCAATCCCAATTTGAAATGAGAGAAATAGAAGTGCGGGATCAAATCGCGCACTTTCTGCCGTTCCGCGGCGGCTTCTTTGTAATCATCCGTCTGCTCCAGGAACTCGGCAAAGGCCTCATGCAGCCGGTAATTCTCCGGGTCGCCCCGCAACGCTTCCAAATATATTTGGCGCGCTGTGCTCTTCGCGGCGCCGGTCATCCGCTGGCGCAGCATTTTCGCCTCGTCCAGCATCGCCGCCAATCGTTCGCCATTATTGCTCTGGCTGCTCAACGGCGGCTGTTTTTCCCGGCCGACCACTTCTTCAAGGACCGAAAAGCGGTTCCAGTCGGTCAGGCCCAGCATTCGCTCGCATTGTTCCTGGAGCGCCCACGCTGACTTCGGCTTATTGGGCAGCCGCGCTTGCAGGATTTTTTCCGCGGCTTCAGCCCAGGCGCGCGCCAGGCGGTAGTTTCCGTCAAAGTTAAGATGCACGTGCTCGTAGAAAAAGTCTGCTCCGGGAATTCCAGCCGTGCCATTGGTGGTGAGGGCAGCCACCGCATCCGACACGACAAGCCCGCGATCGGCGAACCGCGCCCCTTCCGCTCGGATGAGGCCGTTGATGCTCGAATCGGTCCGGAAGGGCAACATATCGTCCTCCACTGCCTGCTCGAAATGTTCCCGTGCTGAGGCGTCATTGGTCTCACGCAGCAAGGCCTCCGCCAGGAGGAACTGCGCGTCGGCCGAACGCGGAAAGAGCGACGCTGCTTTTGCCAAAGACTGCTCCGCCGCGGACCAGTCATGGTGCTCCAGCGCCGCCGCACCCGCCGCGTGCAGACTGTCGTAGGAGGCACGGTCCGCCGCAGCCAGTTCCGTCTCGGGCAAAGAGGCAAAAGGCGGGCAATCCTTGAGGTTGACAGCCACGGTGCTAAGAATGATCTTCGCCCCAGCGCCCGCGCCAGCTTTCAGAATGTCCTCCAGGTTGCGGGAATAGCTGCGGTAAACCACTTCCTTGCGCGGGTCGCCGGGCGGGATTTTGTTCTCCAAAAACATCTCCATGCCGCGCCACGAAGCTTCGTTGGATTTGTGAAGTCGGTGAGAAAGCGCCAGAAGCAATTGGCCGACGCGGCTGCGCTGGATGGCTAGATTCAGACGGACCAACGCCAAAGGCGGCGCCTTTTGCCCGAAGACCGTGGCGGCGCCGAATGGGCCGACCATTTCGTTATTGCCCATATAGACAATCCACAGGTCCCCTTCGTGACCGGCGCATTCCCGGGCGATCGGCAGAATGACGTGCGAATTGATGGCGATCATGGAGGTATTCACCACCTCGAAAGACGTTTCCGGATAGCGCGCGTGGAGCAACGTTTCCAAATAACGTCCCGCCCCATAGTGCGGCTGCGGGTCGCCCATGGCGGCGGATTCTCCGAAAATAAAAATGCGAATGGACCCTGGAGGCTTTTTCGCTTTCATCACCACCGGGGCGGGAATCCGCGCCAGGGCTGGAGGGAAAAATCTAAACCCGAACGTGTCGTTATCGACCCAGTACTCCTGGCCGCCGATCTCCATCTTCTTGAAGAAGCTCGTGGGGTAGCCGTATCCCGCTAGGCGCAACGCCAATTCTACCCCGCTTAGAAGAAGCACCGGGACAAGCACCAACCCTACCATCCGGAAGAGCCATTTCCGCCCATCGCTGAGCGCGGGTTCTTTCTTCGGTAGAGAAGTCGTGGGAGGCCTATCAGTCGGCCGGCCAGGAGAGCGCTTGGTATTGCGCGATTTTCGTCCCACTAAGGCAGTTTGGACAGTTCTTAAGAGCTCGTCAAGCCCTCGGAAAATCTGGAGGATCTGGAGGTCACAAAAGGTTGCGAAACTGCTGCGGCGTCAGTCCCGCAGTTTTTGCGATACCGCCCATAGTAATCGGGTCAATGGGATTATGCCTTGGAATGACGAGCCGTGTCTTGCCGTTGGTCATGATGATATGGCCGCTCTGGCGCGCCACGCGAAAACCGAGCTTTTCAAAAACGCGTACTGCTTCCTGTTGGCGGATTCCCGGTATCTTCGGCACAGCGGGCTAAACCGTAACAACTTCCGAGGCGACTTCCTCGTTCTCTTGTGCGGCCTCGCGTCGAATGTCTTCTTCCGCGACCTCCAGCCACAGTTGGATGGCTTCCCGGATGTTGCTCAAGGCTTCTTCACGGGTTTTGCCCTGGCTCCAGCAACCGGGCAGCGCGGGACAGCCGATGGCAAAACCTTCGCCGGACTTTATCAATAGAACTTTATATGTCATACGGCTGAACGTCTCTCAGCGATTTCAGGGAACAGAATACCACGGTGGCTCTTACATTGTCGAGACGATCTCGTTGTCAGATTCCTTGCGGCACACAACTGCCGGAGGATGCGACGCTAGAGTGCCAACCACTTGTTCGATTTCGGAGTTTTGTCAAGCGCAGTTTTGATGGATTATGAGTCGCCTGCCCCACCATGCTCAGTCTTCCTGTTTCGTGTCGCGGCTGATCAGGTCTTGCAGCACGCGGCGGGCTTCCTTGCCTTCGTAAAGCATGGCGTGGACTTCATCGACGATCGGCGTGTCGATCCCCAGCTTCCGCGCCAACTGGTAGGCCGCGCGCGCTGTTGGATAGCCTTCCGCCACCGTATGGGTGCTGGAGAGGATGTCCGCGATTTTTTCGCCTCGGCCCGCCCGCTCTCCAAAGGCGCGGTTGCGGCTGAGCCGGGAGTGACAAGTCGCCACCAAGTCGCCCAAGCCGCTTAGGCCGGAGAAAGTTTCCGCGTTGGCGCCGCAGGCCAGCCCCAACCGCCTCATCTCGGCCAGGCCGCGGGTAATCAGGCCCGCCTTGGCGTTGTCGCCCAGGCCCAACCCATCGCAACCCCCCGCCGCCAGCGCCACGACATTCTTGATCGCTCCGCCCAATTCCACCCCCAGAACATCCTGGCTTCTGTAAACGCGAAACGCCGGCCGATGAAAGAGCGTCTGCACTTGCCGGGAAATCTCCGGATCGCGATGCGCGGCCACCACAGCGGACGGTGTTTCGCGCGCCACTTCCAAAGCAAGGCTGGGTCCGGAGAGCACGGCAGCCGCCGCCTTGGGCATCGTGGCCGCCAGGATGCCGGACATGGTCAGCCCGCTCTCATATTCAATTCCCTTTGTCACACTGACCGCCACCCCTTGGAATCGGGAAAGCCGGCCCGTAATGTCGCGAAAATATCTCGACGGAACCGCGATGACCACCCAAGCCGCAGCCTTGACCGATCGCTCCAGTTCCGGTTCGATCCGGAGGGCGCGGGACACTTCCACTCCTGGCAAATACATTTCGTTCCGTCCGCTCTTGCTTATCCGCGCCAAATGCGCCGGATCATGCCCCCAGAGCGTGACGGCATGGCCGTTTTGGCTCAGCAAATTGGCCAGCGCCGTGCCCCAGGCGCCCGCCCCGATGACGGTCACATTCATGGTCGGTTCCTGACAAATCGATTCTCTGTCCCGTTGAGCAAACGGCGCAGGTTTTCCCTATGCTTGTAAATGGCGAGCAGGGACAGCGCCGCCATCACCGCCGTCATGGTTCCGCTCTTGTTCCAATACCACACGGCAAACGGCAGAATAAGCGCCGCGGCGATCGAGGCCAGCGAAACATATCGGGTCAAGACAAAGATGACGATCCACAGCGCCAACGCGGTCAGACAGGCCTCCGGCGCCCACGCCAGAACCACCCCGCCGCTGGTCGCAATCCCTTTGCCGCCCTTGAACTGAAGCCAGCAGGGGAAATTATGGCCCAGAATGGAAGCGGCGCCCGCCGCCAGCTTTAACCCTTCCTGCCCGGGACCCGCGGCGGGAAAGAGATGCAGGGCCAGGTCCGGGGCCCAACGTGCCGCCGCAAACCCCTTAAATGCATCGGCCGCCAGCACCGCGATGCCCGCGCTCCGTCCCAGCACGCGAAAGACATTGGTGGCGCCGATGTTCCCGCTGCCCTGGCAGCGCACGTCGATGCCTCGGGCCTTGCCCGCCAAATACCCCGCTGGTATCGACCCTAGAAAATAGGAGACCACAACCACGAAAATGTAGGCGCTGGTTTGCAAGGCGTTTCAACTAGCTTTTGTCCTGCGTCAGTCACGGACGGTAGGGACGGCTCGCCGAGCCGTCCGCCAGTGGTCGCCTCGGCGAGGCGCCCCTGCCAGGTTCTCCGTCACTGTTGCATGATTAACATCCGCCTCCTCAGATTGATGAATGCGCCCGCAGTTTAAAAGAGGAATTTTCTGGGAACACGCTCTTAATGTCATTGAATAGGCTTGCCTTCCGCCTACAATGCCCTGCGCCAAACCAAGGCACTCGTGATCGTGAAAACATTTCTCAACCCCAAACGAACCGTTGCCGAACTGAAGGAACTGCGCCAACTGAGCGGCGACGGCAACGGGGCGCAACGCGTCGCTTTCACCAAGACCTGGCTCGAAGCCCGCGCCTGGCTGGAAAAAAAACTCGAAGCCTTGCCGGTGGAAACTCACCAGGACGCCGCGGGCAATGTCTGGAGCACGCTGCGAGGCAATTCTGCCCGCGCCCTGCTCCTGGGCGGACACATCGATTCCGTCCCCAATGGCGGATGGCTCGACGGCAGCCTCAACCTGATGGCGGCGTTGGAGGTGCTTCGCCGCGTCAACGACCAATATTCCGGCCACCCGCCGGTCACCGTCCGCCTGGTCAATTGGGCCGACGAAGAAGGGGCGCGCTTTGGCAAGAGCCTCTTTGGTTCCAGCGCCTGCGCGGGACACCTCCATCTCAACGAAGCCCGCGCGCTCCAGGACAAGGACGGCATTGGGCTGGCCGCCGCGTTGCAAGAAATTGGTCTTGACTTGGAACGCGCCGGCGACAGCGCCAGTGAACTGAAGAGTGCCGCCGCCTACCTGGAATTGCACATTGAACAAGGGCCGGTCTTGCTGGACCTCGGCTTTCCGCTAGGGGCCGTGCTGGGCACTTGCGGCGTCCAGCGCCACGCCGTTACTTTCCACGGTCAGGCCGCCCATTCCGGCAGCACGCCGATGAACCTGCGGCACGACGCCTTCCTCGCCGCCGCCAAGATGAGTCCGGAAATCTACCAAATCGCCCGCCGTCACGGCGGTGTGGCCACCATTGGTTCATGTGTCACCAAACCCGGCGTCCCGACGATCGTCGTCGAAGAGTGCCGCATCACGCTGGATGAACGTCATTTGGATGCGCGCGCCCTCGCGGCCATGCACACGGAAACGCGCCATTCCAGCGAGCGCTTCGCCGAGGAAGGCCGCGTGCGTGTGGGTTGGGAAACCCTGCTGCAAATCGAGCCCGTCCTGTTTCATCCGGCTCTGATCGATCTTTGCGATGCCGCCGTTCGCGAAACCTGTGGCAAGAGCCATCGGCTGCCCTCAGGCCCATTGCATGACGCCTCGGAAGTGGGCCGGGCGGGAGTCCCGACGGTGATGATGTTTGTCCAAAGCTTGCGCGGAATCAGTCATAATAAAATTGAGGACACGCGCGAAGATCACTTGGAATTGAGCGTGACCGCGTTTGACAAGCTGGCCGAGAAAACGATGAACTGGCTTGTCAATTCACTTTGACACCTGCCGCACCGTCACCACCGAGGGGCTGATATCGACCACGCTGATGTCGGCAGGGGCTTCCACCTGCAATTCCTCCGTAACCGGCTCTTTCGAGTGAAAGGCGGTCAAATTCAGATAGACCTTGATGTCGTGCTGGGCCGCGCGCCGCAGGGCCGCGTCTTCGCCCTGGGCAATGACGACGACTTCCGTTGGTTCCCAGCGAAAGACGCGCTTGTCGCCCGGCTCAGTCTGGATCGTGACCGGAACGCGGATATATCCCTGGGGTAATCCATGTTCGAGGCGAGCCTCGTGCAAAGCAGCATCCTGGCGGATACCGTCATGGATGAAGAACCAGATGGCCGTCGCCAGGACGACCGAAAACGTCTTGAGCCAGAAGTTGCGGAAAATGAAGTCGCGCAGAGACATTATACTTTGGATTCCGGTTTGGGCAGGCCCAGGCTGGCTTTGGCCGCTTCGGTCGAACGCAACATCTTCAGCAAGCGATTCGGTTTGCTGGGATTGACCAGCATGGAGGTTAAAAACGCCCGCAATTGCTCGGCCGTGACCGCCCGGGTCAATTGCCCTTTGTAGGCGTAGGAAATGGCGCCGGTTTCTTCAGAAACAACCACCACAACTGCGTCCGTTTCCTCTGAGAGCCCAATGGCCGCGCGATGCCGTGTGCCGAGAGAAGCGGCCAGGTCCTGGCGCCGGGTCAGGGGGAAAATGCAGGCGGCGAAGGCGATCCGGTCCCCTTTCAGGATGACGCCGCCATCATGGATGGCGTTATTCGGGAAAAAAATCGTTTCCAACATTTCCGGCGTGGCCTCGCAATCGACCAGCAGACCGGATTCGGTCGCTTCGTGCAAACTGATGCTTTGTTCGATGGCAATGAGCGCCCCAATGCGCACCTCGGAGAGGCGTTCCACTGTTTGGATGATGACTTCAATGTTCTCCCGCTGTTCATGACTTGTGGCGAAAATCGGATGAGCGCCCAATTCCGCCAGGATGCGCCGCAATTCCGGTTGGAAAATGATCAGGACCGAGACAGCCGCAAAAGCGACAAACGACCGCAGCAACCAAGTCAGCACCTCCAACTGGAGCAAGACGGACAGCACCGTCAGGCTCAAGAGCAGCAGGACAAAGCCATAGACCACGGGCGCTCCCCGTGTTCCCCGCACGAAGTTGAAGCAGTAGTAAATTCCCACCGAGAGAATGGCTATCTCCAACGCGGGGCGCCATCCCTTAAGGATGAAATGTAGAATCTCCGCCATGTTTTTGTTCTTGCCGCAAGGCTTCTGTCATACGCACAGCGTGACGCGTGGCCGCCACATCATGACAGCGAATGATTTGCGCTCCATTTTCCACCGCCCAGCAAGCACAGGCCAGGGACGCCGCCAGGCGATCCCCAACTCCCGCGCCCACCACTGTTTCCATAAAGGATTTGCGCGACGCACCCACCAGCAGAGGCCGGCCCCATTTCGTAAAGGCCGGCAATTCCGCCAGCAACCGCAAGTTGTCCGCCGGGCGTTTGCCAAAACCAAGACCGGCGTCGAGCACCACCTGCTCTGCATTGACACCGCAGGCTTGCAAACGTTTCAAACGATCTTCAAAAAACTTTCCGATCTCCGCCACCACATCCTCGTAGCGCGGATTGTCTTGCATCGTGGCGGGCGTCCCTTGCATGTGGACGGCGACATAGGCCGCCCCGCTCTGGGCCGCCACCTGCCACATTTCCTCCTCCTCGCGATGGGCCGCAATGTCATTGATAATCGACGCCCCCGCCTGCAACGCCGCGCGCGCCACCGCCGGTTTGACGGTGTCAATGGAGAGCGGAATCGAAACCGCGCGGCTCAGGCTTTGCAAGACGGGAATGACCCGCCGCAATTCCTCCTCGGCGCTGACGGGTTTCGCTTTCGGGCGCGAAGATTCCCCGCCAATGTCAATTATATCGGCGCCTTCCGCCGCCATTTGCAGGGCGTGCGCCACCGCCGCTTCGCGGGTATCGAAGCGGTTGCCCGGATAGAAGGAGTCCGGGGTGGTATTGACCACCCCCATAATCAATGCCGGCCGCGGAAAGGCGATTTCAAATTGGCGCGCGCGCAAAAGCATGGTTCGGGACCCGTGGTTGCCGGGCATAAGCATAATGGGCAGTGTCGCTCTGCTCTGTCAACCGGCTCCATCGCTTTTCTTTTCGCTGGTGCGAATAAAACTGCCGGTCACGGTAGAGCGCGCACTCCGTTGCGCGCCGTCCTTTTTCGGCAAACCGACATTCAGGCCCCCCCACTTTGTGTGAAAAAAACTGAAAAGCCCTTGCCAGCATCAAGAAACCTGATACCAATAAAGCACCTCGGAATGGCTGGTTGAAATGGCCGCAAGGGGCGGTTTTCAACCGCCCGGTGACAAGTGTGCGAACCGACATTTTTGCGTTCTCGACGAGTATGCTGTTGCTATTTGGTTGCAGCAGGCCGCCAAGCGACGCTGAGATTCGAAGGTTGCTTGTGGGAACATGGCGCTTGGATCAAGACCCGTCCAAGACAATCCAGAACAAGCCAGATGGCAGTTACGTACTCCAGCTCACCAGGTGCAGCTCTAACCTCATTGTAGAAGGATCGTGGCAAGTGAAGGCGGGGCTCGTGATTGCAATCTTGACAAACGCCCCGCCTTGGTATGGCCCCCAAGACCCTGTAGCGCGCCAAAAAGCGGAGACCAACAAGGTGGTGAGCATCGATGAGCATAAGCTGACTGTCCTGAGCAGTCAGGATGGCACTACAGTTTTGACCGCTCACAAGCAATAATCGTCCGTTGGATCGGTTCCCGGTATTGAAAGCATAAATGATGACGGCGGAGGGGCGTAGCGTTTGTGACCGGCGGGCGCAAAGCGGAATGCGCGGAAAAGGAAATTCAGAAATATTTCCCGTTCCCTTCGTTTTCTTCGTTTCCTTCTGTTCCAAATCTTTTTGCTTGGGAAAAACGCTCGAAGTCCAAGGGCGGGCAGCCTTCTGCCCGACGGGACGGCGCGCACCGCCCGTCCTCCGCAGTAGCCCTGCTACGGAGGGTGAAAGTGGCGCGCCTTGCCTTTCCCGAAACTTTCCGCATCGCTTTTCTTTTCGCTCGCGCCTTGCCTTCGCCGCGAGGCTCTCTAAACTCGCCTGCGCTCATGCTAAATTTGGCTTCCCTAAACCCGGCGCAACGGCAGGCGGTGGAGACTTCCGCCGGACCGGTCTTGATTCTCGCCGGCGCCGGCACGGGCAAGACGCGCGTCATCACTTTTCGCGTGGCTCGTTTGGTGGAAAAGGGCGTTCCTCCCGGCAACATCCTGGCTGTCACCTTCACCAACAAAGCCGCGCGCGAAATGCAGGAGCGGGTGAGGGATCTGCTGGGCCGGAACCGTTCCTCCACCAAGGAAGAAAAACCGGCGCGTCCGACCATTTGCACCTTTCATTCGCTGGGCGTGCGCATCCTCCGCCAGCATATCGAGGCGCTCGGCTACAAGAAGAACTTCGTCATTTACAGCGAGTCGGAACAACTGAGCGCGATCAAAAAAATCCTCAGCCATATTTCCGGCCCTGGCGCGAAGGTCGATCCGGGCGCCGTCTTGGGGCTGTTGAGCCGCTTTCGCAACGGCGGCGAGCGGGCGGCGGCTTTTCAAGACCCCAATACCGCCGCGCTCGCCCGCCATGTCCAATCGCGCTATCAAACCGCCCTGCACGCCTGCAACGCGGTCGATTTCGACGACCTGATCCTTTTGACGCTGCAACTCTTTGACGAGCATCCGCCCGTCCTGCAAGCCTGCCGGGACAAGTACAAATATATCATGGTCGATGAATATCAGGATACCAATGCCGCCCAGTTTCAATTGATCCATCACCTCGCCGGGGTCCACCGCAACCTCTGCGTGGTGGGGGATGATGACCAGAGCATTTATGGCTGGCGCGGCGCGGAATCGGCCAACCTCCTGGAGTTGGAAAAATTTTATCCGGGCCTGCAGGTGGTCAAGCTGGAGCAGAATTATCGCTCGACCAACACCATTCTCTCCGCCGCCAATGCGGTCATTAAAAATAACCCGCGCCGCCGCGGCAAACACCTTTGGTCGCAGAAAGGCCAGGGGGCCCGCATCACCCTGCACACCTTTAGCTCCGATGAAGAAGAGGCGCGGCGCACGGCGGAAATCATTGAATTTGCCCGCCTGGCGCAACGAGTGCCGTGGCGCGACCAGGCCATTCTTTTCCGCACCAACCAGCAATCGCGCCCGTTGGAGACCGCCTTGCGCCAGGCGGGCATTCGCTACCACGTGGTCGGCGGCCAAAGCTATTTTGACCGGCGGGAAATCAAGGATTTCCTCGCTTATTTGAAGATGTTCGTCAATCCGCAGGATGACATCAGTTTGCTGCGCATTGCCAACGTCCCCCCGCGCGGATTGAGCGACGTGACGATGGAACGGTTGCTGGCGGCCAGCCATGAGCGAAAGTGCTCGGTCTTTGCCGCGATGCGGCATACGGATGTGCAGGCGCAGCTTGTCCCGCGCACTCGCGAGGCGTTGGCGGAATTCCTCGCCTTTATTGAACGCCACCGCGAGCGGTTGCGCGCCGGCCTGTCTGTTTCCCTGGCGGCATGGGCTTCGGCTTTTCTGGCCGAGAGCGGCTACGAAGCGGACCTGCGGCGCGGGGAAAAGAATCCGGATGCGGCGGACAACCGGATCGAGAACCTGCGGGACTTGATCGCCACTCTTCCCGATCCCGGCGGCGAGCCGGAAGCGCAACTGCAAAACTTTTTGGACAATCTAAGCCTGGACTCCGACCGCGAAGAGGAGAAGGAAAACACCGGCGACGCCGTGACGCTTATTACGGTGCATAGTTGCAAGGGGCTGGAGTTTCCGCACGTCCATATCGTTGGTCTCGAGGACGGACTTCTTCCCCACAGCCGCTCCAAAGTGGAAGGCACGCTGGACGAAGAGCGGCGGCTGTTTTACGTCGCCGTGACCCGTGCCATGCTCACGCTGACGTTGAGCCATTGCGAAACGCGCAAGAAATACGGCCAATCCCTGCCCTGCCACCCCTCGCCGTTTCTCAAGGAAATCCCGGCAGAGTTAGTCGAATCCGGCGATGAAAAAGACAAAACCCCGGTCTCCGTAGAAGCCGGCAAAGACCTTTTTGCCGCCATGCGCCAGGCCGCGAGTTGAGCGCTTGAAAGCAATCCCGCGGGCCAGGCAGGCGAGGTTAGGGGTCCTAACTTTGCGATTTTGGTATTGACATGATTGCGCCGGGAAACGACGAGGACAATGAAAGCGGTGGCCCAGAGGCTGCAAATGGGATCATGGAAATACTTGGACCAACCCCAACGGGCCCACGCGGCAGTGAGATCCAATTAGACGACTTCGATTTCAACTCTGGTCAAATCGTTGAAATCATTTCTATCCAACGTGAGCAATTTGCTTGCGCCGGATTTTTCAGCCGCCACCGCGTGCAGATAATCGTGGATGCGCCCACCCCGAACTCCTTTTCTCCGCGCCTCTTTCAACGCCTTCAAGACATCGGTGGCTCCCAGGTCTTGAAAGTCGAGGTCCGAGGCCAGATTGGCGACGGTTTTCGCCGCTTCATCCGCTCCCAAACGAAACGCCAGATTGCCGCCCGTGAGGGTGGAAAATACTTCCGCCAGGGTGTGTGTTCGGGTGAAACCACGCTCACGACGCAAACGGACACGCAACGCCGGGTTGTTGCAGGCTTCAATAACCGCCGAACTATCCCAATAATCTTTCATCGGGCATCGCGGTCGGCACGGATGGCTGCGCGGATGGATTCCCGTTTTACTTTAACCGGAAGCATCAGGAAACCTTCCCGGGTGCGAATGGGTTTTACCAGGGGAACTTCCTTTTCCACCAATTGCACGACGCGTACGCTTCCGTCCGGCTGGCGGGAGGCGTCAAAAGCCGTGCGCGGGGGGAACAACTCGGCGGAACAGATGCGTCCGTTCTTGTCCGCCACTAATTTCATGATGGGATTATCCCATAAGTTGGCGCTTTTTCAAGAGCAATCGAAAGCGGCAGAGAGATTGGGCATATCGAAAGGCCATAATTGCTCTCCACACTTTGAAGTCTTCCGTCAATTACGGCCGAAAGCCCTTTGGCGAATGTTGATGCATCCAGAGCGTCGTTTCCGTGAGGGCATGCGTTGGTATTCAAACATTGGCCGCCGCGTCTGGACCTATGAAATCTGGCATTCTTGGCGTATCCGTTGGCAACCGAAAGAAACAGAATATCCCTCCCGCGTGACGGCCGGCGGGCGCGGTGTCCAATGTCTGGACACTGTTTTTGGACAGTGTCCACCTCTCGGAGCCGGATTTAGGGGGAAAATCGCTGTGGCAGAGGCTCTTCCAAGGGGAAAAAGCAACATAGACCCGCTGGCATGGCCGATGCTTTACTCCCTGCCATGGATAATAGCGTTAATAAAGAATCTGTATCAATCCTGGCGATAGCAGCTTTAGTGATCGCGGCGGTTGCCGCCAAAGTCCGCGCCACCATTGAAGCGCAAGCTCCTGTGGGTTATGAGGATGAAGCGGGTTTCCATTTCGGTAACAGCACCCTTCGCCGATAAGCCGAAAGGCTTGCGCGACGGTGCCTGCCGCAATGCTGCGCGGAAGAATTCGACTCTGGTTTAGCCGGCAGCAGGAAAAATTTTCCCCCTCAGTTAAATCCCAACAAACGCCCGCCTTGGTAAGTAACAAAGGCAAAAACCCACGCCAGTATCCCCATATAGACCCATTGGAAGAGCGGCCACTTCCAGGAGTTGGTTTCGCGGCGCACCACCGCCACAGTGCTAACGCATTGCAAGGCAAGCACATAAAAAACCATCAGCGTAATCGCCCGCAACGCGGTGTAAGCCGGCGTGCCCTCGGGCAGTTTTTGGTTCTGCAGAATTTCCTGTAGCTTCCGGTTCAGTTCTTTTTCGTTTTCGTCCGCATGGCGGGCCTGGCTATAGACGATGGACATCGTGCTGACAAAGACTTCCCTCGCGGCAAACGACGAAAGAATTCCGATCCCCATTTTCCAATCAAAACCCAGCGGCGCAATGATCGGCGCGATGGCCCGCCCCGCATAACCGGCAAAGCTCCGCTGGAGATTGGCGCTGGCTTCATCGGCGTTTAACTGCTCCAGGGCATTGGTTTGCTCTTTCGTCAATGGCCTGCGCGCAACGCTGTTCGTCACCGCTGCGCGTTCCAGGTCAAAATGGCGCGCAATCTCCGGATGCTTTGGATAGCTGGTCAGAAACCACAGCAGGATGTTGATCCCCAAAATCACGGTGCCGGCTTTCTTCAAGAACAACTTCGACCGGTCCCACATGTGCCGGAGCACGACCTTGACGACGGGCCGCCGATAGGGCGGCAATTCCATGACGAGCAAGGGAGTTTCTCCTCTCAGCAGCGTTTTCTTGAAAACCCACGCCATGAGCAGCGCCACGACAATTCCCAGCAGATACATGCTTAACATTGTCAAGCCCTGCACAAGGACGCCGCCGGTGATGCACGCGCCGATGAGCAACGCATAGACGGGCAACCGGGCCGAACAGCTCATGAGCGGCGCCACCAGGATCGTCACCAATCGGTCCTTCGGCGTTTCGATGGTGCGCGTCGCCATGATTCCGGGAATCGCGCAGGCAAACGAGCTGAGCATCGGTATGAAACTCTTGCCATGCAGTCCCACCTTGCTCATTAAGCGGTCCATCAAAAAGGCGGCCCGCGCCATGTAGCCGGAATCCTCCAGCATCCCGATAAAGAGGAAGAGCAAGCAAATCTGCGGCAGGAAAGCCACCACCGCGCCCACGCCGCCGACCACGCCGGTTTCGAGGAGCGATTCCAATTCGCCCGGCGGCATGGCCTGCGCCACCAAATGGCCCGTAAATCCAAAGAACCCGCTGAGCAAATCCATGGGCCATTGCGCGAACGTAAAAATGCTCAAGAACATCGCCGCCATGACGCTGACAAAAATGACCATTCCCCAAAACTTGTGCGTGACGACGCGGTCAATCCGGTCGCTAGTGGTCTCCGCTGGCGCCAGCGCCTGGGTGATGACGGCCTTTTGGATGGCGGCCACTCTCTCGTAGCGCGCTTCAATCGCCGCGCTCCGCCAGTCGATGCCCGCGCTTTCCAACCGCTGCCGGGCGGCCAGAACCGCATGGCGGGCGGCCATTGGGTTATGCGGAGACTCGGCGAAGGCGGCCTTTTCATCGCTCAGCAGCAACAGGGCGTGGGCGCGAAGCAGCGACTCCGGTTGTCGAACGGTCCCGGCCAAAGCCTGGGCTACCGCGTCCACTTCAGCCGCAATGGCTGGAGGCAGGGAGCAGAAGGAGCGCAGGGGCGCCGGCGGCGCGGTGGCGCGAGCGGTTTGGACAATTTCTTGCCGCAGGTTGCCGATCCCTTCGCCTGTGCTGGCGACGAGCGGCACGACCGCTACTCCCAATTCCTGACCAAGTCGTGCCGCGTCGATTTGCTGGCCAATGTTTTGCGCCACATCGATCATGTTTAACGCGATGATCGTCGGATAACCCAGTTCAATGACTTGAGTGGCAAAGTAGAGGTTGCGCTCGAGATTGGAGGCATCCACCACCACGACCACAACCGAGGGCGCCGGCGCCTCCGCAAGCCGTTGGAAAAGGACATCGCGGGCGATCTGCTCATCCAGCGATTGCGGGCTCAAACTGTAGGTCCCCGGAAGGTCCAGGGCGGTCATGGGAAGGTCCGTCGGCGCGCCTTGGAAACGCCCCTCGCGCCGTTCCACCGTCACCCCGGCATAGTTGCCCACGCGCGCGCGGAGACCGGTCAGGGCGTTGAAAACCGTGGTTTTGCCGGAATTGGGGTTGCCGGTCAACACGACGCACCGGGCTGCCACCGAGGATTTAACGGATTTTTGCGCAGTAACAAGCGGTGACTGAGACCCCGCTGCAACTGTGGCTGCGCGATTTTCCACTGTGGGCTTTGGCTCCAAAGCGGAACTATTCTGTCGGAGCGGAGCCTGATGCGCAACCCGCAACTCCTTCAGGCGCGGCGGGGCGGACCCAGATCTGCTCGGCATCCTGACGGCGGAGAGTGAGATGATACCCGCGGACTTTGATTTCCACTGGGTCGCCCAGCGGAGCGAATCGGACCAGTTGCACGGACGTGCCCACGAGCAAACCCATTTCCAGGAGCCGGCCCCGCTGTTCAGGGCGCAGCTTGATTTCGCTGACTGTGGCGGCGGTGCCGATTTTGAGAGACGTCAGAGGAAGGCTTTCCGCGGACATATCAAGCCACTTTCTTTCGGGAAAGAGGCTCGACGAGGATTTGTTCAGCCAGACGGGCGCTGATACCCAGGCGGGCATTGCAAACCTGGCAAATAAGGTTGGTCTGGCGGCTGAGCAATTTGATCTTCTGCTCCTCGCAAAAGCCCATTTCGCGCAGACGATGGGTGACCTCCGGCGGGGCGGAAAGTTGTTTGATGCGCACCGCCGCTCCCGTGCTGACCTGGCTTAGGGGGCACAGGAAAGGCTGGGGACAATGTCCATCCCCGCTTTCCGCCTGAGGCTGCGCTTTGTACACAGGGCGAAGCTAGGACACTTGGGCTGTGGTTGCAAGCCGGGAATGGCGGCGATGGCGGCGAAGATACAATCGACCGTCAGTTGCGCTCGGCCCTTGCGCTGCCAGCCTGGTTTTGGCTGGTAGGCCGCGTCGATGCGGTCGGCGGCCTGCTGCAAGAGGTAAGCGACCACTTGGTTGGCCGACTGGAAAACAGCCGTGCGCACCACCACCTCCAATTGTTGAACGGCCACGCCATTGGGTTCGGCGGCCTGGAAACGGGCCATCAAGTGCTGGATTTCCTGGTCTTGGGCGAGGCGGATTTGGGGCGGGACTTCCCTGGGCCGAGTCGGGGCTTTTTTTTTACGCCGATATTCAAGTCGGCACGGGTTTGCTCGATGATCTGCTGAGCGTATTGCTCGGTAAGTTGCTGGTATTTGTGGTAGCCCTCGATGGCCTGTTGGACCTCCGGGACTTTGTCTTGGGGCAGGTAGCGGCAGCGGTTTTTGTCGTTTTCCCAGGAGTTGAGGTTGTAGTAGGGGCCGTTGGGTCCCCGGCGGATAATGGAGAGGGAGCCGTGCTCCATGCGTCGGATCTGGAGGATCTGTTCGATGAGGGACTGAGGTGTGAGAGGAGTATTCATGGGCATAGTATAGATCAACATCTATACTAAGCTACAAAAAATGGCCCAAATCAGGGATTTGAAGAAATCTGTCGCGCGCACCCGCGGGGCGCGATTAAATGTGTCTGGCAGGCAGGGCGCGTCACTCCGTGCGCGCCGCCTCGGTGGGCAGAGGACTGCCCACCCAGGCTCGCGCGTTGCCAGCGGATGTTTGGGAGTTCTCCGCAGTCGCGGTTTTTGGTTGCAAGGCGCGCGGCAAATGGATACACCCAAGGCCAACTCGAATGAGAATTTATCGCGTCCGCGGTGTCGGCTATGGCCCTTCTCCATTTATCCTATGATTTCTCCTGAAACAGATCGCAAACCCGACGAACTCGCCCCCAGAGGCATGTTCCGGATGGACGACGGCAAGAATCTCATTATTACCTTTGCCCTCGTCAGCTCGCTCTTCTTCATCTGGGGCGTTTGCAACGGCATGATTGACGTGATGGACAAACATTTTCAGACGGAGCTGGGATTGAGCAAAGCGCAATCCGCCTGGGTGCAGTTCGCCCATTATCTCGGCTATTTCTTGATGTCGCTGCCCGCCGGACTTTTGGCCAGCCGCTTCGGCTACAAATGGGGGATTATTTCCGGATTGCTCATGGTGGCAGTCGGCGGGTTCTGGTTCCTGCCGGCGACCCATATCAACTCGCTGGCCCGCGCGGGCAGCATCTCTCCAACGGTGGCCTTCATTGGCTACCTGGCTGGGGTTTGCTTCATCGCCGCCGGCCTGACTTTCCTTGAAACGGTGGCGAACCCCTACACGACGGTGCTGGGACCAAAGCAATTCTCAGCCACGCGCATTAATCTTGCCCAATCCTGCAACGGCGTGGGCTGGATTTTCGGCCCCATTATCGGCGGCATCTTTTTTTACTCCAAAGACGATGCGGGCCGTTCCACCGGCAACGAGACTCTTTATATTCCCTACGTCATCGTCGCCGTGGTGGTGTTGGTGCTGGCGGTTGTATTCTATTTTGCTTACATCCCGGACATTAAAACCGAGGACGATTATCATTTGGACGATTCCACGCCCAGTGTCTCGCATTCCATCTGGACGCATCCGCATTTTTCCATGGCGGTGGCGGCGCAGTTTTTCTATGTGGCGGCGCAGGCGGGCATTTTCAGCTTTTTTATCAATTACATGACCGAACAGACCCCGCCGATCCCAGCCTCGTGGAATTCCGGCATGATGAATGGGTGGTTTGAAACCGCCAAGAACGGGGCGCTTTCCTTAAGCAGCAAAGGCGCCGCCAATCTCGCTTCGCTCGGCTTTTTCTGCTTTCTCATCGGGCGCGTTACCGGGTCGGGCTTGCTGAAAAAATTCGCGGCCCACAAAGTCCTGGGCCTTTACGGCGTGATGAACTGTCTCGCCTGCCTGCTTATCTTTCTCAAGCTCGGCTGGGTGTCGGTGGCCTGCGTCTTCTTGAGCTATTTCTTCATGTCCATCATGTTTCCGACCATTTTTGCTTTGGGCATTTTCGGCCTGGGGGTCCGCGCCAAAAAAGCCGCCGCATACATTGTCATGGCCATCATGGGTGGAGCTTTGCTTCCGAAGGTCATGGGCTACGTCGCGGACAAATACGACATGTCCCGCGGCTTCATCGTACCCCTGTTCTGTTTCGCCTTCGTCGCCTTCTATGGGTATGCCTGGCCGAAACTGAGCAAGACCGAGCAGAGCGGACAAATCAAGTTGAGCGGGCATTGAAGCTTCCAAATCCCAAACAATGCTTCACCATTGGGGAACGGCCAATGGCAAAGGCAATCGTTGAAAGATTCAGAACACTCCGATAACAGCTCGCCAGTTTCCGCGTCCGTCCGATGGGCTGTGGCGGCGTTGGCCCTGGCCGTCCTCTTAGTCGTTGTCGTGCGGGTGCGCCTGCTGCAGGTTCCACTGCAACGGGACGAAGGAGAATACGCCTACGCCGGCCAACTGCTCTTGGATGGCATCCCCCCCTACAAAATGGCCTACAACATGAAGCTGCCGGGAACCTACGCCAGCTACGCCGCCATCATGGCGCTGTTCGGCCAGTCCACAGCGGCCATTCATTTCGGTTTTCTCCTGGTAAGCCTGGCCACGCTGGCACTGCTCTTCTTTATCACCCGCCGGTTGCTGGATCTGCCGCACGCGGTGGTGGCCTGCGTCTGCTACGCACTGTTGTCGATGAGCCCAGGGGTTTTGGGATTGGAGGGGCATGCGACCCATCTGGTGGTGCTGGCGGCCTTGGGCGGTCTGCTGCTGCTCTTGAAGGCCCGAAAGTCTGGGCGCCTTTGGGCTTTCGGGTGGAGCGGGTTCATTTTCGGCCTGGCGTTTGTCTGCAAACAGCCCGGCCTATTTCTTGGCCTGTTCGGCCTGGCGGTTTTGCTGCGCGACCTGGCGGGATGTGCGCCGGCGGAACGAGGCGCAAGGCTAAAGCATATCGTTTTCTTCTGCACCGGGCTGGCGCTACCTTTTGTCCTGACGTGCCTGGCAATGGCTTGGGCGGGAACGTTCGACCGGTTCTGGTTTTGGACCATCATGTACGCACAAGCTCACGCGGGACTCCTTTCCTGGCTGGATGGATTGGCGGACCTGCTCGATTTCACGCGGAAAGCCGGGCCGTTGCTTTGGTTGTCATGGGCGGCGGCGGCAGCCGGGCTGCTTTGCCTTCTCCTGGACAAAACGCGGAGGGACGCCCGGTTCGTCATCGCCTGCCTGCTGGGGTTTTCGTTGATTGCCTTCTCGGCGAGTTTCTATTTTTACCAGCATTATTTCATTACGATGTTGCCGGTCATCTGCCTGTTGAGCGCCATCGCGGTGCGCGGCGCGGCACGGGCGCTCGGCGAAACGGCCACCGCGGGCTGCTTTGCGTTGGCGTGCGCCGGTTTCATCCTGGCTAATCGCGTCCTATGGTTTGAACAGACCCCCGAGGCCGCCTGCGGCGCCTTGCATGGGCCAGGTCCCTTCCAGCAGGCGGCGTCCATTGCCAAGTATATAGAGGCGCATTCCAGCCCGACAGACACCATCGCCGTCCTGGGGTCGGAGCCGGAGATTTTCTTCTACGCGCACCGCCATTCCGCCAGCGGATATATCTACATGTATGACCTGATGCAGAGGCACAAGTTCGCCTTGGCCATGCAAAAGGAAACGATTCAGCAAATCGAGGCGGCCAAGCCGACGTTTCTGGTGCTGGTCTATGTGGACTCGTCGTGGATGCTCACCAAAGATTCAAACCTGACCATTATGAACTGGATCAGGCCCTATTCAGTCAAATACTACGAGACGGTGGGGGCGGCCTGGATTTGGCGGGACCGAACGGAGTATGTCTGGGACCGAGAAGGGCTGACCCGGACCTTCGACACCCCTTGGCGCGTGGCCATCATGCGACGGAAGCCCGGAATCTGAAGGGGCCGGCGGAGTGCGACCCAATGTGTGGGCAAGGTGAGGCGCGTCACTCCGGGCGCGCCGCCTCGGCGAACAGGGAATTGCGCCCCCACCTTTGAATTGAACTACGCTCTTAATCGCACCCGGCGCTTGCGGCCACTTGCCGTCCGGCGTCAAAGGCGGGATACTGTGGTCATGAAAATGACGGAGGCCGCCGCGAATCGTGAGGTTATTGCCATCGAAGGGGCGCGCGAGCACAACTTGAAAAACATCTCGTTGCAGGTGCCGCGAAACCAACTGGTGGTCGTGACCGGGGTGAGCGGCTCGGGCAAGAGCACGCTGGCGTTTGATCTCCTTTTTGCCGAGGGCCAGCGCCGCTTTCTGGATTCGATGAATCTGTACGCCCGGCAGTTCGTTCCCCAGCCGCCCCGACCGGAAGTGGACCTCATCACCGGCATTCCGCCGTCGGTCAGCATCGAGCAGCGGCAAACGCGCGGCGGCGGCAAAAGCACCGTCGCCACCGTCACGGAGATTTATCATTTCCTTCGCCTCCTCTTTGCCCGCCTGGGCACGCAGTTTTGCCCGCGCTGCCAATGCCCGGTGCAGGCCCAAACGCGCGACGCCGTAGGCCGGAAGCTGGAAGCGGAACGGGCGCGCCGGGGCGCCTTGCTCCTCTTGGCGCCAGTCGTCAAGAACCGGAAAGGATTCCATACAGAAGTCGCGGCCTGGGCGGCCAAACACGGGTACGCGGAAGTCCGCGCCGATGGCAAAATTTATTCGACCGCCGAGGCGTTGCGGCTGGACCGCTTTCGCGAGCATGACGTGGAAATTGTCGTGGGCAGACTGGAGAAAAACTCCCGCGCAAACCAGACCCTGATTGACCAGGCCTTAAAATTGGGCGCGGGGCAATGCCATGCCTTGGGAAACGACGGAAAGGCCACAGTCCATTCGACCGAGCATTCCTGCCTCCAATGTGGCCAATCGTTTTCGCCCCTGGACCCGAAAATGTTCAGCTACAATTCTCCCCGCGGCTGGTGCCCCGCTTGCCGGGGCTTTGGCGAATTATTTTATTTGCCCGAAGTGGAGCGCGGGGCTCGAGCCGAAGACATCGAGGAATCGTGGTTCGATTGGCAGGAGGGCAAAAGGGAATTGTGCGGGACTTGCCAGGGCACGCGTTTAAATGAAATCGCCCGGGCTGTCCGGCTCGTTATGGGGGTCAAGCAAAAGGACAAGAACTCTCCCACCATCGTCGATTTGGCCAACGCCTCGGTCGCGGCGGCGCTGGAATGGTGCGGGGGGCTGCGCTGGAAGGGCCGGGAAGCAGCCATCGCCCGCGACATTCTGCCGGAGATTCGCGGGCGGTTGCGTTTCCTGCGCGAAGTGGGGCTGGACTATCTGCAATTGGGCCGCGGCGCGACGACTCTTTCCGGCGGCGAAGCGCAGCGCATCCGGCTGGCCGCGCAACTCGGCTCCAATCTGCGGGGCGTGCTTTATATTCTTGACGAGCCCACCATCGGGTTGCACGCGCGCGACACGGCCAAACTCCTGGCGACCCTGGAGACGCTCAAGGCGCGCGGAAATTCCATGCTGGTGGTCGAGCATGACCTCGAGACCATGCGGCGGGCGGATTACATCATTGATTTAGGCCCGGGCGCTGGAGTCCAGGGCGGCGAAGTGGTGGCGGCTGGAACCCTCCAACAATTGATGGCACATGAGAATTCGGTCACCGCCCGGTGCCTTCGGGCCCAAAAAAGCTATCCCACCCGCGGCCAAAGGCGGACGGTGAAGCCGGGACGGAAAGGGGAAACGTTGCTCCTGACGGGCGCGCGCCGGCACAACCTGAAAAATGTCGTCGCGGCGTTCCCGCTGCGCCATTTCACCTGTTTGACCGGGGTCAGCGGATCGGGAAAAAGCACCCTCATGCGGGAATGCCTGTGGCCCGCCTTGCGCGGCGCGGGAACGGAGGGTACCGGCAAGGTCTCAGGCCACCAATCTCTGCGCGCCGTGCATGAGGTGGACCAATCGCCTATCGGGCGGACCTCGCGCTCCGTGCCGGCCACCTACGCGGGCTTTTTCGACGAAATCCGCCGGCTTTTCGCGCAAACGCCCGAGGCGCGCCTGCGCGGGTATTCGGCGGCGCGTTTTTCTTTTAACAGCGGGCAGGGCCGCTGTCCGGAATGCCAGGGCGCGGGTGTCAATAAATTGGAAATGAGTTTCTTGCCGGCAGCTTCCATTCGGTGCGAGACCTGCCAGGGGTCGCGCTTCAACCCCGAAACCCTGGAGGTCGAATTCCGGGGGCTGAACATCGCGCAAGTCCTCGACTTGACTGTGGCGCAGGCGCTGGAAACCTTCGCCGCCTTTCCCCGCATTGCCCGCGCCCTCGCTGCCTTGCACGATACCGGCTTGGATTACCTCAAGCTGGGCCAGCCCAGCCCGACCTTGAGCGGAGGCGAAGCGCAACGCCTCAAGCTCGTGACGCATTTATTGACGGGTTTTGGCCCGGGCGGCGAACCCCGGGCCCGGGGCTGCCTTTTCCTCATCGAAGAACCGACCATTGGACTGCACATGGCGGACGTGACGCGGTTGGTGGAGGTGCTGCAGCGGCTGGTGGATGCCGGGCATACGGTCATCGTCATCGAGCACAACCTGGAACTGATCGCCGAGGCTGATTGGCTCATTGACCTGGGCCCGGAAGGCGGCGGCGGCGGCGGGCGCATTGTGGCGCAAGGCACCCCCGAAACTGTGGCAAAAAACCGCCAATCGCACACTGGCAAGTTTTTGCGATCCCTGCTTCAATAGGGCAGGCAACCAGCATGAGCACCGCGTACGAAGAGGTTTTTGGCGGCCGCACACTGTGGCGCTCCCCACCGGGAGAGCGGCACGAGAAGATTTGCGCCCGGCTGCACGCCCGTCTGGCCGCCGGGCTGGCGGGCAGCACGGTGACCCGCCTGCTGGAACCGCGCTCGCCGGTGCAGCTTTCCGCGGCGACTCGGATTCGGCCAGACGTGGCGCTGGTCACGGCGGCAACCGGCAAACTCTGGCTGGCGGTGGAAATCATCAATCCGGAAGATCACCATCCTGACACGGTCTTGAAGAAGAGCATCTATGAAGATTTCAAGGTGACGCGCTTGTGGATGGTTGATCCGCGCTACGATAACGCGGAAATGTACCACGCCACGTCATCCGGGATGGCCTTGAAAGGCATTTTGGCGGGCTCGGAGCGATTGGCTGAACCGCTATTACCAGGATTTGAGATGACGGTGGCGGAGCTTTTTGAAACTTAAGACGCGGCAGAAGGCAAGCCGCTGCTTAACGGTTGCCGTAAGATTCCCCAATAACGGAGGAAGCGGACAATTTTTCCATATTATTGATGTTACGCCACACCACCGACCCGCCAGGGAAATAACCCGCATTGCCGCCCTGCGCGCCGACGCTGGCGCTGTTCGTGCCCAAACCCACCGTAAAGGTAGAACCTCTGACCATGGCCGCTCCCAACGGGCTATGGGGCGCTACGACCATGGCGGCTGGGAAATAGGCTGAACTGGCTGCGCTGGTCCAATAATTGGCGTCGGAAATCAATGGTTTGGTGCTTAAGCTCGGGTCGGACGATTTGGTGGGAAGCACTTCTAAATCAGGCGCTTTCAAACTACTCATGGTGTAGCCTGCCCAATAACTATACCCGATCACATAACCACCCCGGGCGGTATGCTGTATCACCGGGTTTGTTGTCGCGCCGAATACTATATTTGGACAATAAAAAATGTTGGAACTGCCAGAGAGAAGGACGAGGTTCGAGAAGGTGTCGTCCGAAAGAATGACCGAATGGTACAGCCCTGAATTGTCCGCCGCACTGGGAAGAACATCCGAGTTTTGGTCGGCATAGGTTTCCACAACCATCAGTATTTCCCGAATGTTGCTCTTGCAAACGGTCCGCTTGGACTTTTCTTTTGCCGTGGAAAGAGCCGGAAGCAGCAGAGCACTCAGGAGCGCCGCAATCGTAATGACAACCAGCATTTCCACCAGGGTAAACCCCGTGGATTTGGCCTGCCTGTCTTTCCTGAGGTGAAGAACTACCGGCATACGTTGGTATTTCGATGTTGGTCTTGTTTGAAGAAAGATGCCCTAAATTCCGTCAAAGTGCAACAAAAATCTTTGCAGGGGATTTGCCTACAAAATCCGGGAGTTTGACACGGAGCCTGGTGGCGTTATTTTGCGGCTGATGTCCGCGTCAAACGCCTGCATTCGCCTTCGAGGCGTCCGGCAGAATAATCTGAAAAACGTCGATTTAGACGTGCCCTTGCGGCAATTAATCGTTGTCGCGGGCTTAAGCGGCTCCGGTAAAAGCTCCCTGGCCTTTGAAACCCTTTTTGCGGAAGGCCAGCGCCGCTACATCGAGACTTTTTCTCCCTACGCCCGCCAGTTTCTGGACCGAATGGACAAGCCCCAGGCCGACACCATTGAGGGCATTCCGCCAGCCATCGTCATCGGGCAGCGCAATAATGTCAAATCCACGCGCTCGACGGTGGGCACGATGACTGAAATAACGGATTTTACCAAGGGCTTTTGGCCTGCTGTGGCCCAACTTCATTGCCGCCGGTGCGATCAGCCAGTGAAAAAGGACACTCCGGCGCTCATCTGGACGTCTCTTCAGGCCAAGCTGGCGGAAGCCGAGGTTTTGGTCACTTTTGACCTGGCCCTAAGCGCCAAGCTCTCCCTGGAAGATTCGTTGGCCTTGGCCGCCCGGCAGGGCTATCGACGGTTCTGGCTAGAGGGCGCCGCTGTTCCCTTGGAGGAGGTCACGGCACGGGCCAAGGCCCAAGTTGGCTCCTTTTTGACGGTCATCCAGGATCGCGTGAAATTAAGCGGCTCGAACCGGACCCGCTTCGTCGAGGCTTGCGAGCAGGCGTTTCACTTTGGGAAAGGCAAACTGGCGATACGTCCGGTTGCGGTATCGGCCGCGGACGGTCCCGCAACGCCTTTTCTGTTTTCTCGCGGCTGGCACTGTGCCCAGTGCGACATTGAATATCGAGACCCAGTGGCAGCCATGTTCAGTTTTAACCATCCGCTGGGCGCCTGCCCGAAATGCCGCGGGTTTGGCCGCATCATATCCATCGACTACGACGCCGCTATTCCCGATTGGTCCAAGACTCTGGCAGGCGGGGCGGTGAAACCGTGGCAGACACCTTCCAATGCTGAATGCCAGGACGATTTGATGAGATTTGCCCGCCTGCGCCAGGCGCCAGTGAACGTTCCATTTGCGGAATTGCCGCAAAAATGGAAGGACTGGGTGGTCAATGGCGATCCTGATTACGGCAAAGACCCGGCCCATCAATGGCCGCGAGCCTGGTACGGCGTCAAAGGCTACTTTCGCTGGCTGGAATCCAAGGCCTACAAGATGCATGTCCGCGTGGCGCTTTCGCGCTACCGGGCGTATAAGCTTTGCCCGGACTGCAACGGCGCCCGCTTCCAGCCCGAACCCCTCCTCTACCGGATCAACGGCCTGACTCTGGGCGGGTTTTACAGCCTGCCCGTGCGACGGGCGTTGCCATTTGTGGAGGGTCTGCTGGCGAGCCGAAAACCGGGGAAAAGCTCGGACCCGGTGGCGCTGGCGTTGCGCGAAGTCCGGTCCCGCCTGGCCTATCTTGAGGCTTCGGGGTTGGGATATTTGACCTTGGATCGAGCTACCCGCACCCTTTCGGGTGGCGAGACCGAGCGGGTCAATCTTACGGCCTGCCTTGGTTCGCGTCTGGTCAACACCCTGTTTGTTCTGGACGAGCCCAGCGTTGGGTTGCATCCGCGAGATACGGCGCGGTTAGTGCGAGTGCTCGAGCAATTGAGGGATGCCGGGAACACGGTTGTGGTTGTTGAACATGAAGCCATTGTCATGCGGGCCGCGGACCAGATCATTGAGTTAGGGCCTGGACACGGAGAGGCAGGAGGAAAGCTGGTCTTTCAAGGGACATACCGGAATATTTTGCGTGCGCCAAAATCCCTCACCGGAGCCTATCTTTCCGGCCGAAAACGAATCGATCCGCCCCGGCGGAGGCCGGTGGATCCGCGGAACGGGCCTAAACTGACGCTTCGCCATGCCGCCCTTCATAATCTCCAAGACTTGACGGTGGAAATCCCCTTGGCACGGTTGGTCGCCGTCACGGGGGTGAGCGGTTCCGGCAAAAGCACCCTGGTTTCAGAGCTTCTCGCCCCTGCCTTGGCAGACAAGTTGCAGTCCACGGTCGCGGCACAATCGGAGGACAGCGATGACGACGTTAACGATGAAGGCGATTTGCGGGAATCCCATGCCGGGCCAGTCTTGGAAGGGCACGAGAACCTCGGCCGGGTGGTTGTGGTAAACCAGGCGTTGCTCGGGCGGACCCCTCGTTCCAACCCGGCGGTGTATATCGGGGCCTTTGACGAAATTCGCGCTTTCTTTGCCCAGACCGAAGCTGCTCGCCAGAGGGGGCGCGGCGCGAGCGCTTTCAGCTTTAATTCCCCTCAAGGCCAGTGTGAGCGATGTCATGGAGCAGGCTTTGAGAAGATCGAAATGCAGTTCCTGAGCGACGTTTTCATCCGCTGTCCGGATTGCAATGGCCGCCGCTATCGGTCGGCTATTCTGGAGGTTAAAGTAAACCAGCCTGGCACTTCCCGCAGTTGGAGCATCGCTGACCTTCTGGAGGCAACTGTGGATGAGGTGATCGAGTACTTGGAAGCATTCGGCGAGATTCGATCCGCAAGCAAGGCTGCGGAAAGTCTTAAGTTGTTGCAGGAGGTAGGTTTAGGTTATCTCAGGCTGGGACAGCCCATCAATACCTTGTCTGGCGGGGAAAGCCAGCGTCTGAAGCTGGTGAAGCACCTGGCCGAGGCTGGCCAAACCTCGGGTGGCCCTATGGCCAAACCCATCCTGTTCATCTTCGACGAACCCACCACCGGCCTCCATTTCGACGATGTGCGCGTTTTGCTCACGGTATTTCAGCGGTTGGTGGATGTGGGGCATTCTGTCCTGGTCATTGAGCACAACCTGGACGTGATCAAGAGCGCGGATTGGGTCATCGACTTGGTCCCCGACGCCGGGGAAGACGGGGGACGGATCGTGTGCCAGGGAACGCCGGAAGAGGTCGAGCAATGCCCCAGCAGCCATACGGGTTGCGCGCTGGCCGGGATGACCCGGTAAACATTTGGTTGACTAATGTTGAGAATTATCGTAAAATACTAGAAGTGAGCAATTTGCAATTTATTCAATAAAAAACATGCGAAAATTGACTGTCTTCCTTTGACAGATTTTCTTAATTATGTATCCTATTGGCCACACGGGCTTCCGTTTTTGATTTCACTCGAAAGAGGAACCCAAAGTAAAAAGACGCCCGGGCCTTCAAAACTGCCAGAAATGGGGTAGGTTTGAATGAACCTTAATATTGTAAAGGTGTCCGACTTAATATGCTGCGAAACAGAGTTCATCGGGATAATAGCCGAAAGATCGCGCCAAAAACCGCCCCACGGTTGAAAAAAGGCGCGAAAGAGGCCCGCTTTACCCTCCAGCCCCAGAGCAATGGCAAGACCGCGCCGCCTAAAAACGGCTCTTCCGCAACCAGAGGCCTGCAGCCACCGCAACCGTTGGCTGCGGCTGTAGCCCTTTCCCCTGCTCCTACGCTGGATTCTCCGGTCGTGGCTGAAAAGGTCAAAGACTTGCTCCGCATGGCCCAGGAACAAGGTTACCTGACCTACGACGACATTAACGACGCTTTGCCCGACGAGTTTGTCACGCCGGAACTGCTGGATGCCATTTATTCCAAATTGCGGGGGTATGAGGTCGAGATCGTTGAAGCCCCTGATTTGGAGCGGGCCAAACAGCCGCCGGCCGAACAAGCCGAGGAAGAGGACGAGAGTCGCCTGGATATTCTGGATGATCCTGTCCAGATGTACCTTCGGCAGATGGGCAAGGTTCCGCTCCTGACCCGCGAACAGGAAGTGCAGATTTGTAAACGCATTGAGGAGGGCGAGACCGATGGCCGCCGCATCCTTTTTGGGTTTGGTTTCACGGGCAAGGAGCACATCGCGCTGGCGGAAAAGCTCCTGTGCGATCCGCCCCGCGAACGCTTTGACCGGGTCATCGTCGATAAGAAAGTTGAGAGCCGCGCCACCCACCTTACGGTCTTGCGCCGGCTCATCAAACACGCGCGCGCCCTGGACCAGCAACTCGACAAAGCTTACGACCAAATCAAGGCGGCCCGGGCCAAAGGACCGGTGACGCCGGCGCTGGCCAAATACGAGAAATTGCAAAAGGCGCTCCAGGCCTCTTTTCCGAAATTCTATTACAAGCCGAAGGTGGCCGAGGAAATCATGGCGGTTTCCCATAACGTCGCCGACCAAATCCGGGCCACTTTGCGGACCATTGACGAACTGCAAAAGCATCGCAAGACGCCTGCCAATACCGCCCAGCTCGCCGCTGAACGCCAAAAACTGGCGGCGTTGGAGAAGTTTGTCCGCCTGCCGCATGATCAATTCCTCGTGGCCCATGAGGCCATGAAAAAAGCGGCCGCCCGCGCCGATGAAGCGAAGTGCGAGATGGCGGCAGCCAATCTGCGCCTGGTCATTTCCATTGCCAAAAAGCATACCAATCGCGGCCTCTCATTTTTGGACCTGATTCAGGAAGGCAACATGGGCCTGATGAAAGGCGTCGAGAAATTTGAGTATCAGCGCGGTTACAAGTTTTCCACTTACGCCATTTGGTGGATCCGCCAGGCCATTACCAGGGCCGTGGCCGACCAGGCGCGCACCGTCCGCATCCCCGTCCACATGATCGAGGTCATCAACCGCCTCATGCGGGTGCAAAAGCGCCTGATGCAGGAGTTGGGCCGCGAAGCGGAACCGGAGGAAATTGCGGATGAATTGAACCTCCCGGTTGAGCGCGTCCGTTCCATTCTCAAGATGGCCCAGCAATCGGTTTCGTTGCAGGCCCCGGTCGGCGATGGCGATGACGCCAGCGTTGGCGATTTTATCGAAGACAAAAAAGCCGCCAATCCTTCGGATGTCACCAGTTACAGCCTGCTCAAAGACACTTTGGGCGATGTCCTGGCGACTCTGACCGATCGCGAGCGCAAGATTGTCGAAATGCGCTTCGGATTGGTGGACGGCTATGAACGCACCCTGGAGGAAATCGGCCGCCAGTACAACGTGACCCGCGAACGAATCCGCCAGATTGAAGCCAAAGCGTTGCGCAAGATGCGCCATCCGACACGCCTGCGCCACCTGCAAGGCTTCCTCGATACCGAAGATACGATCTTCCAATAACCGGGCGGACTGCCCCGTTTGTCTGTCAATCCCAACTGGATCGAAGCTTTCAGCCCAGCGCTGCGAGGAACGAGTTGCACTGGAGGGGAAAAAGAAGAAAAATCACAACCCTGAAAGGGTTGAACATCCTTCGGAAAAAGAAGCCACAGATTTGCACAGACGAACACAGATTTCTCTGAGGACACGGCTTCTGCGGCAGCTCTTTCCGATCTGTGCCGATCAGTGTTCATCGGTGGCTTCAATTCCCCGCAGAAGTTTCCAGAATGCGGAAGAAACGGGCATGGGCGTTGGTCACGCTGAGTCCACTGATGGTCAGGTTGGTTGTGGCCGCAACATTGGTGGTCACAGGGAACCAATTG
>JBKQWF010000246.1:0-35289 GCA_052139695.1 Limisphaerales bacterium | reverse complement strand
ACTCGGGTATCAAAGTCTCGAAGGAAGCTATGCAAGCTGTGCGCCTGACCCCGAACGCATTTCATGGCGAGTGGAACTACACAATATCGCATTAACTGTGACAGTTATTTTTGCGCGGCTCCTTAGGCGAGGATTTGGGAGTCACCTGCGACTTTGACCAAAAAATGATATATTGAGCTTGTGCGATCAAATCCTGAGCAACACGCGGTTAAGCATGGTGAAGAACCGGAAAGGGCACGGCCCGTCAGCATAACACTGGAAGACGGACAAGCGGTCAGTGGCTTGGTCCAGGAGGCCTCTAATCCTCGCGCTTGTTATGTCGTGGCACATGGAGCGGGCGCAGGCATGACACACCCGTTTTTGGCGGAAGTTGCGAACGGTCTTAAGGATCGCCAGGTAAGCGTTCTGCGCTATCAGTTTCCGTATATGGAAAAGGGATCAAAGCGTCCCGATGTTCCCGCCGTTGCTCATGCCGCCGTCCGGGCAGCGGTCGCCGAGGCGGCGCGGCTTTTGCCGGGAATCGCGCTGTTCGCCGGGGGAAAATCGTTTGGCGTCCGCATGACGGCGCAAGCACAGGCAAAATCTTCGATGACAGGCGTTCGCGGTCTGATTTTCCTGGGGTTCCCCTTGCATCCTCCGGGCCGGCCCTCGGACGAACGCGCGCAACATTTATTTGAGGTGAAGGTCCCCATGTTGTTCCTGCAAGGAACTCGAGACGAATTCGCGGATTTGGAATTGCTGCGGCCTTTGGTCAACCGGCTTGGTTCGAGCGCGACGCTGAAACTCTTTCCGGAGGCGGACCATTCATTTCATGTTCCAAAGCGATCGGGCCGGAATGACGCGGAAATCAGGGTGGAAATGTTGGATGCAATGACGGCGTGGATGGACGGCGTCCTGAAAAGACAGGTAGATAGTTAATTTATCTGGTTAGGCTCGCGGAATTCCGTAAAATCCTGTCTGCCACCGCCGGGCGCTCGCACAACGAACAGCGTCCTCGAATGCCTTATACGCAGGAAGTTTACGAAGAGGCGAAAAATCATCAATGAAATCGACGATTCGCCAGAATGCTTGACGGACATTAAATTTCTGCAACCTTCGCCCCGTAAGTTCGCTCGCAGTTTTCAGTGCCTCCTGGAGGTCGCGCTTGGGATTTGGCCGCTCTTCAATTCTGTTAAAAGAGGGGATGCCAAGAGGAATCGTTCCATTGGGGTTGCCGGCTGCGCGCCTAATGGCTCGTTCGTCAAAGAGCAACCACGCCTCCAACATGCGCACTGGAATTATTGCCACCGCCGGAACCCGGCATCCCTGCGATTCCGCTTCGAGAATGCCCTTCCTAATTTCATCGTCGCGACACGCGGGCTCCTCTCGCTCCGCATCTCTGTGGACGAAAAGAACTTCGCACGGAAAAAACTCAACGGCTCTACGGATGCGTTGTGCGAACGTATGTGGCGGTTGAGGAAGTTTCCATAATGTTGCCTGCACTCCTTGAGTGAGTTGAACTTCTGCGACCTCTTTGAGTGTCCAATCAATAATTGGAATAAGATTTGCATCAGTCGGTCCGTCACAGACCAAAGTGTGCCGAAGAACATTCATCGACTCATTTCGCAAGGGCAAAATCGAATTCCGGGTGATCAATCACGCGACGTCCTTGCGCTCTTCGCTGCGGTGTTGCCCGGAGGATCGCAGCCGGGTTGAGGTAACCAAGCATGTCCCCCTTGCCCATCTCAGCGCATTTGGGATTACCACGTGTGCGCCAGTTTCCGGGCAAGCAGGCAAATACAACTTTGGTGAGTTTCTGGCCTTCCCGCATATCAGGTTCTGCTTTGGCCAGCAGAATGCCCTCCTCGGGCACAGCCATCACCACAGATGGAGAGTGAGTATTGACAATAACTTGCCGTAATGGATTTGTTTCGTCGGCGGGCTCTTTTGGGTCGGTGGCAATATCTTGAAGGAGTTGAAGCATCGCTGGGACACGATCCGGGTGTATGCCGTTTTCAGGCTCTTCAAGGCAAATCAGCCCTGGGGTTTCTGGATCCAATTCGAGAACAGACAGGGCGAGGAATCGGAGAGTCCCGTCAGATAGCGCTCTTGCGGGCAGCTCTGTGCCATCTTGCCCAGTCATCATCAGCGTCAATAATTCGCGTTTCTCATCGCGATCGACCCGTATGTTCTGCACGTTACCTATAAGCTCGCTAAGGCGGTTTGCAAGTTGACTATACACGCGTACTGGCTCCCCACGTAAAGCCAAACGATTAAGGTTGGCAGCAAGATGTCGACCGTTGCTTTCCAAATGGGCCGAGGCGTTGAATTCATCCGGCTGCCGCAATGCCGCGGGTTCAAGTTGTAATAAGTGCCACGACTGCATCTCGCGCCTGGCGCACAGCGCCGTGGGGCTTTCAGCAGCCGTGGAAGAAGACAGCACGGTCCTGGGTAGAGTTGCTGCTGCACGCTCATAGGCTCTTCCTCGTCCTTTCGCGTCTTGGTGCAGTTTTATAACCAAACCAGCGCCCTCGCGTCGAGAGGTCGAAATGAATGCGGTGCCCGCGCGTCGGCCAGTGATGACGTGACTTCGCCAATCGCGAACGCTGTGCGGGAAAAGCAAGTGTTCGTGCGCTGTTCCTTTCTGGATATGCACCAAATCCTCACGGACGATCTCCAGCGGATTCGAGGTAGGACCGGTCGCGACATCATGCCGCAGTCGAATGTTTAGCGTGTATCGCAAAAATGTGATAGAGGCTTTTCCCGTTTGCCCAAGATCATCAACGGCAGTTGGGGGCACGATCATCTCCGCCTCGAAGGAAATGGTGTCGGCAACTACTCCGCCAATTCGCTGGAAGAGACCGCTAACGTCGGTATTGCGCCCAGCCTCATCGCGCACCCGCAGAGCCGCCTCGAGCAAAGGATAATTGGCTGTCAAACTCAAGAAACGAATGGCGTCGAACAGGTTTGACTTGCCCACGCCATTCGTGCCCGCGATGCATGTAAATGGCCCGAACCGGACATCCACGCCCAACAAGTTCTTGAATCCGTCAACCTTTATCCGCGTAAGCACGAGCCCAGACTAGCAGAGAGTGGGCCCAGGCGCCACTTCTTATTCCCGTAATCAAAGTGGCTCCCGCATCGTTACGTTATTGACTGAGTAATCCTGGCAGAATGGCTGCGGAAGAACTCCGCCATCCAGATGGCGCAACTGTCAAACAGAAAAAACTCGACGCCATCACCCGCTGGAAGTGTCTCCGCGCATTTTGGCAAAGGAGTTAGTCCATTCTGGTTTGCCCAAAAGTTGGAAGGCGATCCGCGTGGCTTTGCGTCCCGAAACACGGATCATCAAGCCACTGTGCAGGAATCGCCAACGTTTGCGGTCCAAATCTCTGAAGTCCAGCACGTCCACCTTCGCCTGGCGTGAGTCCGCGGCCTGCCCCAAGCAGCGAATGAATTCAAAATCGCCACGGAAGAATTTCGGCATGACGAGGCGGACTACCGGCGCGAGAAATCGGGCGTGCCAGTAGAGAAACATCCGGAAGGCCCGCTCTTCGTAGTCTTCGGGCGGGCAGCTAAATCGTTGGCAGAACAACGACTTGAACGGCAAATTGGCCATGCCAGCATGTTAATTTCGGCCCGGAGCCGGTCAATAAAAAACGGGGCGGCAACCCCGTGCGGTGGCGGGCCGGCTTGGGCCCATGCAAAAAGAATTTTTCGCGGGCCTGGGCGAGTCCGATCGCAGCCATTGAGAATTGGTCAGTGAGAATGTTGGAATTGCCCTTCTCCCCGTCGCTTACTTTGCCGCCAGCGACCTCACCACCTCCAACGTCCCTTCGATTTCTTCGGGGCTGTTGTAATAATGCACCGACTGCCGGACCAACGGCCCCAACTGCGCCCGGACGCGGTATTTCTTCCGGTTCCATAATTCGTCCTGCAGGTGCATCGCGGCCAGTCCAGCCACGCCGTAAGTCACAATCGCGCCGGCCAGCGCGGGATGGAGGGGCGATGAGATTTCCACACCTTTGATCTTTTTCAATCCTTCGCGCAAACGATCCGCCAGAGCGAGGGTTCGCCGCTCAATTTTCTCCGGGCCGACGCGCTGATAAAAATCCACCGCCGCGTCCAACCCGGCCAGCAACGCCGCGTTGGCCGTCCCAAATTGCATCAACCGAAAGAGGCCCGTTCCAGGTTCATAATCGTTCCAATGCGCGCTGGCCAGGGTGGCCCAGAGGTCGCGCTGGCGCTCTTCCCGCACGTAGAGCAAGCCGTTGCCGGGCGGGGCCAGGAGCCATTTGTGGGGACTGCACGCGTAAGCGTCGCAACCCATCTTCTTGACATCAACCCGCATTTGTCCGGCCGCCTGCGCGCCGTCAATCAGCGTGAACACTCCCCGCGCTCGAGCCAAATCGCACAGTTCCCGGATCGGCATGACAATGCCATGACGGCTGGTGACATGGGGGACAGCAATGACTCTGACGCGAGGACCGAGGGCGTCGGCGAAGATCTTAATGACGCTTTCCGGGTCAGGGGTGGGAACGGGCAAGTCCAGCTTCCTGACGACGATGCCCTGGCGTTTCGCCCGCAGGTCCCAAGCCCCCACTACGGCCGGATGTTCGTAGCCGGCAACCAGAACCTCGTCGCCCGGCTCCAGGGTCAAACCGTTGGCAATAAAATTAATGCCCATGGTGGCATTTTGCAGCAGCGCGATCTCTCGGCCGTTCGCATTCAAAATCTCGCCCGCCTTTTTCCGCAGCTCTTCCTGGGGACGGTAACCGGCGATGTACTCGGCGTGTTCCGGCCGGTAGTCATAATGGGCAATCGTCTGCTCCATGTTGGCCATGCTTTCGACAACCGCGTCCAGCACCGGGCGCGGACATGCGCCCAGCGTGCCAGTGTTGAAGTAAGCCTCGTCCGGCGGAATGGAGAACTGCTGCCGGATCCAAGACCAATAATGAGGATCATCATCGGCCACCCAATTGTGGAACCTGCCGGGCGCCGGGACCCCCGCCAGATCGGAGGCCAGGGCCCGCGTCCCAGCCAAGGGCGGAACGCCCAGCGCAGCCAGGCCGCGGACGAAGGCGCGGCGTGGCATCTTAAATCGCTCGCTCACATTCATTCAGTGCAATGTAATCCTGAATTTGTTGCGCGCCTACCAGGAGAAATTGAATTCTCGTCCATCCAACAGCCAGCGTGCTGGAGTTTGCTGGTCCATCCAGTCCAGCGGTTCTCCCACCGTCTGCGGTGCGGCGGCAAACCCCAGGGCCGCCCGCAAGGCTTCTGCCTGGTCTGGCTTCACCGTTTGATGCGGGAATGAAACAAATAATGCGGTGCCGCTGCGAGCGAGCAATTCCAGCCATTCACGGTTCTTGTCCCAAGGCACGGAGTCGGCCTTCACTTGTCCGGCGCAATCGGCATCCACCGCGAAAAAGGCGTTGTGCTGCGGAGCGCGGAATGCCAGGCAGTTGACCCCCATTTTGCGCGTTCGCGCCCACTCCTGGCCGCTCGTGTCGTCGCCAATGCGCTGCAACTCAAATAGGCCCGCCCCAAGGTGGCCTATGGTGTTGCAACCCAGAATGAGCGTGTCATCACCCGCGCCATCGCGAATGTCGCGGTAAAGGCCCTGAATGACTTCCGCGGTCGTCCGGGAGCGATCGGCAAAGGCCCAGCCATCGTGAGTCAACTCGGCTTGTCCGCGGTTGCCCCATTCTCCCATAAGATCAAAAGTCGAGTAATCATGTTTGATCAGTTCAAATCCCCAGCCACGCAACCGCGCCATCGTCTGGCGCACGTAGGCGCGCACCCCGGGAACTGTCGGGTCGAGAAAATGATGATCACGCGCCAGCCGCCAGGCTTCCGGTTGATCGGGGCCGGCAATCAGCGGACGGACCCAAATTCCCGGGCGCGCGCCCGCGCCGCGGATGCGCTGGGCAAATGCAGGCATGGTCAGCGTCGGGCTGAACTTGGGATTAGTCCGGGCCCACAGACCGGGCCCGTTGGTTCCGCTCGAGTCGTCCGGGACTTCCCAACCGTCGTCCACGACTGCAAATGGCTTGTTGCCGTTTCCTGGCGAAAGAGAAACGACGTATGCTGTGTTTTTGAGAAACTCGTCCGCCGTGTCCTTTCCATAAGAGCAATACCAATCGTTGAAACCAAAGACCGGTTGTTTGGGCAAGCGCGGTTTGGAGCACATCTGCCGGCAAAATGCCTGCGCCGCCGCAAAAGGCGTTTCCCCGTCGTGGCCCTGGCGGCAAACTACCGTGCAAACGTCGAGCCGCCGGTTGCCCAGGACAACACCCAAACCGCCGCTGCGAACGTCTGCGTGGAGCGTGATGCCATTTGTATCGACGGTCCAATAGCAAAGAGCCGACGGCCCCGTCTTGACCCCGTATCCGTGCGCCAGCCGGCCATCGCTTTGCAGGAAATACCAGGGCATGACGCGCGATGAATCGAGCGGCTTCCATTGCAATTCTCCATAGGCCCTCTCCCACGCATCGCCGAGATAAACGGGCCCAGGGGTGGTGGAAGTGTTCCAGCGCAAGCGCAGATGCTTGACCGGCGCCGCCGGGGCATTCAGTTCCACGCTCAAACCATCCCCGCGCGCGCGTGTCGTCACCGAGGCGCCGCCGCCCTGCCATCGCCCGCTGGTTTCAGATTGAAGGTTCGATTCGCCGCCCTCGAAGACGATCGAGACGGCGTCAGGCCCGCGATTCAAGTCGCAAAATGAGGGTGGTTCAGCCAAAGCCAGCATGGCTCCGCAAAAGCCGGTCCAAAGCGACACTCCCAGGAATCCCGTTCGGACAATTCGTCTTCGTGTTGTCATAATTAGGTTTGAGGTAACTCTGGCGTCCGTTGAAGACTTTGGCGAATCATTTTCCAGCCGTCGCCGGGGGTTGGGCAATAGCAAGGCCGCGCGAGCCCAGTCCACGGCCCAAGCGGATGAGACTGGCCCCCCTCAATTTATCATTGAGGCTTGACGGGTTGACGGAGTTAAGCGGCATTGCGGAACGAATCGCGCTGGAACTCCCGGTCTGGTGCGCGGATTTCGGAAAGCAAGTTCGCCGGGAGCAAGGGTGGGATTTAACCAAGAACCATAGGACCTTTTAACATCTCAACATAACAACCTTACCGTCAAATACTTACTATAACACACGCCTCTCGCCGCGTCGAAAACCTTTACACTTTACGCTTTCACGCGCTTGTTCCACGAAAATAAATGGTGGACGCAACGTTTTCGTGACAAGCAGCTTGCAACGCATGACTCCATTGCCGCGGCAAACTGGCGCAACACCTGCTATAAAGGCAATTCAGTTGAGCTGCATCTTAGGCTTACAATGAAAAAAAACTACCTTTCTAAACTCGTGTTGGCGGTCGCTGCGACTGGACTCTTCCTCGCAACTTCCTCCATGGCCCAGACCTTTACCTATTCCTTCACCGGGTCCAACGGCTATTCCACTGACCTCAACGGAACCACCATAACTATTCAAGACAACGCCGGCGCTTACACAGTCACTGCCTTCGACTTTATTGACACCGGCGTAGCAGGCTCTCCCTTCAATTCGAGCACTGGTTCACAAATAGCGGACATCACAAGCGCCACGACCTCCGGTTGGGTCGGCAGTTTTGAAGCCTTTGGTTTGGGTGGAACCGACCTTGCCGGTCTCGATTGTTCGGATGGCTTGCAGGACAATTTGAGCAACGTGGGCGTTACGGGCCCTGCAACGGCCGCCCCCGGCAACTGGAGTTACGTCATTTCAACCGCCCCGGACGCTTCGAGCACGTTTGTTCTTTTACTCGGGGCCTTCGCCGCGACCGCGCTGGGAACTCGCTGGTCCCATCGTCAACCAATAGCTTCCCGCTGCTAATCCCGCTCTGTTGGAAATCCAGCATCTGGTTGGCAGCCTTTTCCCGAGCCTTGCGGCACGCGTTTTCCTCTTCCGATTTTGGCGCTCGCCGCGGGATATTTCGCCGGTAGAATCAGGGGATGGCGCGATACTCACGCAATGACCAGGCGGGGGTTGAACTTCCGAAGGCGAAGCTGGATCGGGAAAATCTCCGGCAGGCGCTGGAGTTGTTTCGATATCTCCGTCCTTACAGGGGCCGGTTTGCCGCCGCCTTGGCGGCCTTGTTTATCTCCAGCCTCTTGATGCTGTCGTTCCCTTACTTGGCGGGGAGCATCATCGACGCTGCCCTTCACCACGCCAATGGCAACGCCAGCATGGCGGCAGCGGACCGAACGGCGCTTCTCCTGATGGGCGTCCTGGCCCTGCAAGCGGGACTCTCCTTCTTCCATTCCCTCTCCTTTGCCACCGCGGGGCAACGCAGCGTCGTCGATATGCGGCGCGACACTTACGCGAGATTGATCTCGCTCCCCATGACGTTTTTCGCCCAACGGCGCGTGGGCGAACTGGCCAGCCATCTCTCCAGCGATTTGATCCAGATTGAGGACACCCTCATCACCGTCCTTCCGCAATTTCTTCGCCAAAGCACCATTCTGATCGGCGGTATTTCCCTGATCGCCGTCACTTCCCTGCAATTGACAGGTATTATGCTCTCCAGCCTTCCCGTCATCGTCGTGGCAGCCGTGGTTTTCGGGCGCAAGACGCGCAAGATTGCCCGGCAAGCGCAGGACCGCCTGGCCGATACGGCCACGATTGTCGAGGAAACCCTCCAAGGCATTTTGAATGTGAAGGCGTTTTCCAACGAAGCTTACGAACTCAATCGCTACCACGAGGGGCTGGGATCATTCCTGACCATCACCCTGCGCGGGGCGCGCCTGCGTGCCACGTTTATTTCCTTCATCGTCTTTGCCTTGTTTGGTTTCATCGTACTGGTGCTCTGGTCAGGAGCGCGCCTTCTGCAAGAGGGGAGAATCACCTTCGGCGACCTGACTCGTTTTGGTCTCTACACGACCTTTGTCGCCGGAGCGATGGGCCAGTTTGCCGAGTTATACAGCCAGCTCCAGAAAGCCGTCGGAGCCACCCAGCGGGTGCGGGAACTTCTCCGGGAAACCGGTGAAGTGGAGGTTCTCCTCGGCCCCACGCCGCCATCCACCTTGCCGCGTCTGCGAGGCGATATTCTGTTTGAGGATGTGCATTTCAGCTATCCTTCCCGGCAGGGGGTTGAAGTGCTTCACGCCATCCAGCTCGCCGCTACTTCCGGACAGAGGATTGCGCTCGTCGGCCCAAGCGGCGCGGGAAAATCCACCCTGATCTCCCTGTTGCTCCGTCTCTATGATCCTTCGAGCGGCCGCGTCTTGATCGACGGCCGGGACGCGCGCGACTACAAGCTGGCTGAACTTCGCGGCCAAATGTCCATGGTCCCCCAGGAGGTGTTGCTCTTCGGCGGGAGCATTGCGGACAACATCGCTTACGGCAAGCCAGGCGCCAGCCAGGAAGAAATAGAACAGGCCGCCCGCCAGGCAAACGCGCACGACTTTATCCAGACCTTCCCCGAAAGTTACGCCACGCTGGTGGGCGAGCGCGGCATCAAACTCTCCGGCGGCCAGCGCCAGCGCGTCGCCATTGCGCGCGCGATTCTGAAAAATCCGTCCATCCTCATCCTGGATGAAGCCACCAGTTCGCTGGATTCGGAGAGCGAACGCCTGATTCAGGAAGCGCTGGAAACGCTGATGGAAGGCCGCACTTCGTTTATCATCGCTCACCGCCTCGCCACCGTACGGCATGTCGATCGGATCGTGGTCATCGATCGCGGACGGGTGGTGGAATCCGGCACGCACGAGGAACTGCAAACCGTCGCGGAAGGCACCTACCAGCGCCTCGCCGCCCTTCAATTCCGCGAGTGAGGATGCGCTTTTTGCGTTTCGCGGTCCCCATAAAAACTGCTGGGTACGACCCCAATTGGATTATCAAATCTGAAAGAGTTGAATCTTAGTGTAGCGGGTCTGTAGCCGGTCCGTAGCGGGTTTTGTAGCTACTTAAATGCCTTACCATCAACGATGTAGCGAGTGTAGTGGCTTTTTAGAACATCACGCGCTAATCACCATTGAACAGGGCCTCCAGACCGGCTAAAAAGGTCCAAACTCCAGCGGTCGCCTCTTTCGTGGCGACTAGCCGCGGTTGGCATCTTCGGCTCGCAAAAGACCGCACCACGGATCAACCCTGAGTTGATTTTTGGCCAGTTTCGCATCGGGGGCGTATCGACGCCAGAGCCAGGCCGCCACCGCGGAGTTCCTGGCGCGAATCAAAACGGCCGCTTCCTTCTCCACTAATCCCGGGAAATCGATTTCTGGTTCCGCGAGATCCGGACCGGCTTCGCCTTCCGTTTCGGGGGGACTTTCCGCGGCGGCTTCAAGTTCATCCTCGGATACAACGGGTGGGGGCTTCGGCGGGCTAAGGATGCTGAGCAGAAAGAAAAACTGCTTGTCTTCCGCCCAATTCAATCCGGACCGGATATCCTCCGGCAAATCGTCTCGCAGGGCCTCGATGTTGGAACTTGGCAGCACGACTTCGTTGACGTCCACCCAATAGCCCTGTTCAAAATCGTCCGAGGAAACCAATTCAAGGTCCGACTGCGCCTGGCTTGCAACCTGGGTCCAATCCAACGGGACGAATCCCGTTTCCGCCAACATTTGGTCAAGAAACTGCGCCGCCACAATTCTGTCGATCTGCGTGTCGATTTGACCTCCATCCTCAGGTTGCTCACTTAACGACTGCTCAAACCATTTTCGCGCCGCGTTTGCGGTGTCGTCGCAAACAATCAAACTGTTGCACGAAACCCACCTCTGCTGCTGGTTGGCGCGTTGGGCGTGGGGCTGCTTGCCTGGGCTAATTTGAAAACGAGTGATGCCGGCGGTAAGGAAGTAGGCGTTCATGCTGGGTATCGTCTAGTTGCTCAAATTGAAGCACTTCTTTTTGGGCAAGCGATAAAAAAATGTTCCAGCCTCTAAGAAAAATCGGGTTCTCCAAGCAAAATGCCGGTTCTTCCGGGCGTCGGCGCGGCGATTTGGGTTGATTTGCCTGCGACGGACCCCTAAGAATTGTCAAGTAATGCTTTCCATGAGGGTGCGATTAAAAGTGCCGGGCAATTTCGGCGGGGCGGAGCTGCCGCTCCGCCCAAATTTCTCCCTTTTCCGCAAATCTCATGATGCCCCCTGCCGTAAAAAAAAGAATGGGCGGCGCGGCAGCACCGCCCCATCAACTTTTATTGACAGGAATGAACGTATGCGGAATCGTGTGTTTTATCTGGCGCTCCTCTTCACTCTGGCTGGCGCCTGTCATGCGGATGACATTTTGATCACGGATTTCAGCGGCCCCAGTTATGGGAACTGGACAACGACGGGAACGGCTTTTCACCAGGGGCCGGCGAGCGTGAGCAGGTTTCCGAAGCTGGCCGTCGAGAACGCCGCGGATGACGCGATTGCGTGCAGCGGGATGGACGGAGATGCCGCGAAGGGAACACTGACCTCGCCCACATTTGCCATTAAGCGCAACTACATTGGCTTCCGCGTGGCGGGGGGAGATTATGAGCAACACACCTGCCTCAACCTGGTAATCGACGGCAAAGTGGTCAAAAGCGCCACCGGCTGGAGAAGTGACCGGTTAGCCCCGGAGAGTTGGGATGTAAAGAAGTTCATGGGCCGGGATGCGCAAATTCAAATCGTCGATGATGCGAGCGGCGACTGGGGACATATTGCGGTGGACCACATCGTGCAAACCGACAAGCCGGAGCGCCGGCCCGTTTCACCCGGGCCGCTCTACCAGGAAGCGTTGCGTCCTCAATTCCATTTCACCGCCCGGCAATGGACCATGAGCCGCCTCAACCCGAAGGAACGGCAGGAAGGGTGGATCAATGATCTCAACGGCCTGATCTATTACGACGGTGAATATCATCTCTTCGCCCAACGCTGGGCAAAATGCTGGCTGCACGCGGTCAGCCGGGATCTTGTCCATTGGACCGAAGTGGAGCCGGCGTTCTGGGAAGAGGCGCTTGACAGCGGCGTCCAGTCCGGCACCTGCGTCGTTGACTATCGTAACACCTCCGGCCTCGCGTCCGATCCTCTCCATCCGCCGATGGTCGCTTTCTGGTCACGTTTCGATAATCGCACGCAGTGCCTCTGTTACAGCCTCGATCACGGACGCACCTGGACGCGGTATGCAAAGAATCCGCTAATGCTGGAGCCGGAGCGCGATCCGAAAGTGTTTTGGTATGCGCCGGCCAATCATTGGGTCGTGATGCTCTACGGACACGAGCAATACCGCATTTTTACTTCGACCAATCTTTTGGATTGGCGCGACGAACACAATCCCATTCCCCACAGCTTTGAATGCCCCGATTTTTTCCAACTGCCGCTCGACGGTGACACCAACGCCATGAAGTGGGTGCTCATCCAAGGCAGCGGCAATTATTCCATCGGCAGTTTTGATGGGCGCAAGTTTACGGAAGAAACCCAGCGTTTTCCGTGCGACGTTGGCCCTAATTTCTACGCCACGCAAACTTGGGGCAACACCGAGACTGGAGATGGCCGGCGGATTCAAGCGGCGTGGATGCGCGAACCCTCCTTTCCCGACATGCCTTTCAACCAGCAGGTTTCATTTCCCTGCGAACTCACTCTCCGCCGCACCCCCGCCGGCCCGCGCGTCTTTCGCGAACCCGTGAAAGAGATTTCGCTGCTGCATGATGGCGAAGACAACTGGAAGAACCGCGAATTGCGCGCCAACGAACTCCTGCCCTTGGAACCCTCCGGTGAACTCTTCCATATCAAAGGCGAGGTCATCATCCCTGACGGCGCCCGGCTCATCGTAACCATCCGCGGCGTCCCCGTTGTTTTGTCTGCCAAGACGGTGGAATCCGGCAATCCACCGGCGGCGGTGATGGATGGCGTTCGGGAATTCGAAATATTGGTGGATCGGGCCTCGATTGAAACCTTTGTCAACCATGGCGAAATCTCCTCCACACGGTTCATTCTCCCCCAAGCCGAAGGCATTTCTTTGAAGTCCGAAGGCGGCACCGTGAATATCAAGTGGGTGACCGTGTATCCTTTGGCATCCGCCTGGACGGCTGTGCCGGCGGAGTGAGCGCCCTGCCATCCCTGGGAAGGCGCGCCCAACTCTCAGACTCCATTGGCTACGGATTAGCCAGGCGGAAGAATAGATTGCCTGTGGCCGGGGCGACGGTAACGCTGTTCGTGCCGTTGGCGGTGGTGATCGAATAACCGCTTATTGTCCAACCCGCCGTCGCGGCGAGATTGTTGTTTTGCTGCAACGAATAACTGCCCGTACTTGGCCACGACACCACCACATTGCCCGGCCCGCCCGACGCAATGGTCAGATTCGGCAGCCCGGGCGTCTGCACCACGGCGATCAGCGCCCAAAAGCCGCCGCTGAGCGAATAAATGCCGCCGGTCATCGGCGTGCCGGCGTCATGCTGGCCGATGGTGCCGGTGACGGTATAGCTGCCGCCCGAGCTGGCGCCGCCGCCACCGGCGATTTTATACCAGTCGATCGAGTAGGGCTGCGCGAAGCCGATTCCTGGAATCAGCCAACTGAGAAGGAGAGCCAGCTTTTTCATGGTCGCCTCATTTCGTTGCCGCAAGTTGTTTTACCATGGCTTCCAATTCATTCAAGCGTTCGGTGAGCGCGCCGTTCTGTTGCTTGAGAGTTTGAATCTCGCCATCCTTGACCTTGACGGCTTGATCTATTTCCTCAAGTTTCTGATTCAACCCCTGAATGGCCGCCAGTGCCACACCGCCTTCGTCCACCACGGAAATGTGTTTGTCGTCTTTGCTCAAATGAAAGGCGGCTTGAAAATCCTGCGCCATGGGGCCGATGTGTTGAATGTCCTGATTGTCCGCCTTGTAATTCCATTGTGTTACCGGCAGTGCCGCCACCCTGGCTAACACGTCGCACGCATCGACCGCGATGAAATTGGCCTTGGCCTTGCGATCACTGGTCAAGGCAACGCCATCGGCATAGACCGTGCCTGCCAGGTATGTCTCCCTTTGCGTGCCTGGCGTGCCGATGCGGATGACGCCATTGTCGCTAGCCGTGCCAGCATTGCCGATGTCAATGTTGTCGCTGCCGGTGGTAATGTCGAAGCCCGCCTGGTACCCGATCGCGATGTTGCCGGTGCCACGGGTGAGGTTGTAGCCGGCTTGGGAGCCGAGCGCCGTGTTTTCTTCACCGTTGTCGAGATTGGCGAGCGCCAGCGCCCCACCCGCCATATTGTCGTCGCCGAGAGCAAGAGAAATGAGCGCCTCAAAACCCATGGCGGTATTGTCCGAGCCGACGACGCTGGCATAAAGCGTCCAGTCGCCGGTGGCGGTGTTTTCCGCGCCGCTGATGTTATTGTCAAGCGCCGCCACGCCAGTGGCCGTGTTGTTGGAGCCGTCCGCATTGGAGTAAAGCGCGTAAGCGCCGCTGGCCGTATTCGCGGAGCCGCTGGTGTTGGAGTAGAGCGCGCCCACGCCCTCGGCGGTGTTGGTGGAGCCGGTATCATTGGCGTGCAGGGCGTCATTGCCATTGGCCGTGTTCTCTGAACCGGTGCTGTTGTCGTGGAGCGCCCCGTAGCCAGTGGCCGTGTTTTCGCCGCCGGTCGTGTTGAAGGTGAGGGCATTGTAGCCATTGGCTGTGTTATTAGTGCCGCTGGTGTTTTCGGCAAGCGCCCCATAGCCGGCGGCGGTGTTGTCGGAGCCGCTCGTATTGTAAAAAAGCGCCGCGTAGCCAATGGCCGTGTTGTTCGTTCCGCTCGTGTTGTAGCCGAGGGTCTCGAAGCCCACGGCGGTATTGTTGGACCCGCCATTGTTGTAGAAAAGCGCGTTGCGGCCAACGGCCGTGTTGTCGGAGTCAGTCTCCGTGTTATAGAGCGCCCCATAACCAATGGCGGTGTTGTTGGAGCCGCTGTCGTCGCTGTAAAGGGCGCCGGCGCCAATGGCCGTGTCCTGGGAGCCGCTGGTGTTTGAGTAAAGCGCCTTGCTGCCATTGGCCGTGTTTTGGGAGCCGGTCCCATTGTTGTAAAGCGCCCCGGCGCCGACGGCGGTGTTTTGGGAAGCGGTATCATTCTCGTAAAGCGCCGCGTAGCCCACCGCGGTGTTGTCGGAGCCGCTCGTGGTATTGGCCAGCGCCTCAAAACCGGCGGCCGTGTTATTGGTGCCGGTATCGCTGGTGAAAAGCGCGTCACGGCCAATGGCCGTGTTGCGGGAGCCGATGTTGTTGTGTTCAAGTGCCCCCAAACCAACGGCGGTGTTGTAGGCGCCGCTCGTATTGTTGGAAAGCGCCCCCAAGCCAACGGCCGTGTTGTTCGCCCCTGTGGTTGTCAAATTGCCCGCGCCCAGGCCGGTAAAAAAATTTCCGCGGCCATCGCCGTACAGGAGTAGCGAGCTGCCGGAGTAAATGATGTCTGGGCCGGCGGCCGTCGAAGGCAACGTCAAGTTGCCGGCAAGCGTGATCGTCCCGGCGGAAAAGCTTCCGGTGCTGTCGCGTTTAACCATCGTGTCGGCGGTGTTGGCGCTTGTCGCGGTGTCGCCCAAGGTAACCACGCCGCCAGTCGTCGAAGCGGTGATGTCGGAATTGCCGGTCACAGAGAGAATCCCCGAGCCGGAACCCGTGGCGTTCAGTGTAATCGAGCCTCCCAAAGCCACCGTGCCGCCACCTGTCAGACCAGTACCGGCGGTGACGGTGATGAAGCTGTTGGCCAATTGGCCGTTGCTCACGGCTCCGTTCAACTGCGCGGCACTCACCGTGCCGGATAGATTGCCGGCCGTCCCGGCAAAAATGGAATATGGGGTGGGCGTCAATTGCTGGCGCGGACTCAGGATGGCGAACTCGCTCGCGCCGTTGGTTTCCACGCCGATCTGCAACCAATTGGTCTGGCCGGTGAATGCGCCCGGGCCGAAATCAATCAACACCGTGAAGAGGCCGTTCGTGACGAACGCCGCGCTGTTCGTCACGGGGCCGGCGATGGCAGTCCCGCCGGTTTTGTTGGCAAACAATGTGAAGGCCAGGTTGAACGTGCCGTTAGCCGGACCGCCAGTGTCCTGGAGTTGCCCTTCATAAGTGAAGGCCGTTCCTTGGGCGCGGGCGGTCGCGAGCTGCCAGTTAAGGCCTGACAGCATGGCCAGGGTGGCAACAAAAGAATGCAATTTGGTTTTCATAGTAATTTCAGTTTGCCTCATTTGAAGGATGCACTCGTCTTACAACCCAGTTTTTACGCCTCTGCCAGATGGGAACTCAATCTTAAAAAGTGTTTTCATTGCGAGGAACGGCAAAGCGATTCTCTTTTTGCCTGCCCGCGCGTCTCGCTTTCTGCGGCGCCGTTGCGTTGAGCTGGAGCCAGGGCATCTTGAGGCGCCTTTAGGGCTTGCCCAGGGAACCGCCCCATTGGTATTGATCAGCCCAGCGTCACTTCGACATTCCATGAACGAGGCGCGCAACCATTTATCATTGTGATCGTCGCATGAGAATCATGTTAAGCGTGCTCGGAGAAGGCCGGGGTCACATGACCCAGGCCATGGCGGTGAAAGAGATTCTTGACGGAGCCGGGCACCAGGTCGTCTGCACAGCGCTGGGCGTGGGAACGCACCGCGCGATACCCTCATACTTCGCGGCGGCCATGAAGATGCCCATCGCGCAAATCCGCACTTTGGAATTCTCCTACCGGGACAACCGAAAAGTCGATACGCTTGCGACCTTAACCGACGTGGTGAGGGCCCTGCCCAGTTATTGGCGCAGCATCCGTGCTCTGCAAGCGTTGGTCCGCGAGCACCGGCCGGACGTGATCATCAACTTTTTCGAGCCGCTCACGGGACTTTACGCGTTGCTCTGCTCCCGCCGCCCGCCGGTTGTCGCCGTCGCGCATCAATTCATGTTTGGGCATCCTGATTACGTGCGCGCGCCAGGAATGCGTTTCCAGCAACTCGCCATGAAGTGGTATGTGCAAGTGGTCGGCTCCCGCTCAACTTGGGTCGCATTGTCACTTTATCAGGCCCGTGATCTGCCCGCGAAGAAGCTAACGGTTTGCCCGCCGATTTTACGCCGGCAGCTTTTCGCGCTGCGGCCCAATCCGACCGGAATTTTTGTGCTGATTTATCTGCTCAACCACGGCTACGCCAGCCAGGTCATTGAGTGGCATAAGAAGAATCCCACGACCACGCTGCATTGTTTTTACGACAAACCGGACGCGCCGCCGGAGTTCCAGCATGATGCCACCCTTACGTTTCACCAGCTTGACGGGGAGAAATTCCTGCGGATGATGGCGGATTGCAAGTTCGTCGCCTGTACCGCTGGATTCGAATCTCTTTCCGAGGCTGCCTATCTTGGAAAGCCTTTGTTTTTGGTCCCGGTCGAAAATCATATTGAACAGCAGGTCAACGCGGTTGACGCCGTGCGCGCCGGCCTGGGCGTGGCCGATGCGAGTTTCAACCTCGATCGTCTCGCTGAACTGCCAGACCGTTTGGACACTGCCAAATTCCATAACTGGCTGAAGCGGGCCGATTCGCTATTGCTGGAAACGCTGGCACGGGTTGTCCAAAAGGGGCAAAAGACCGCCTCCACCTCTGTTCATAACTGAGCCGTCTGATCGCCCTTTCTGATCGGGTTCAAACGGTTGGCGGCTCTTCGCCTTGTTCGCGGAACCATTGGCGAAGAAACCTCTCCTCTATGTTGACCGATGGTTGTTTCACAACCCTGCCAGAATAAACTCTCGCGGCGCACAAGGCAAGGCGCGCCTTGGCTGGATACCGGAGTGCGTACGCTCGTGCCGCGTAAAATATATGCGGATATTAGTTGCTATCGCGTCCGGAAGGGGCATATTGCCTCCATCTGTTCGATAGCTTGTCGCTTTCACGATATGGGAATCCTCAGGTGAACTTCAGTTCAGTGATGATTTTAGACCCGATTACCGGGAACAGTCTGGAAATACAAAATAGTCGGCACAGTTAAAACATCACATGAGTAATAGTAAACTGTTTGTGGGAAATCTTTCCTTCAACACCACTGAAAATGATCTGCAAGACGCGTTCACCGCGCACGGCACCGTGGTCGAAACAAACCTGGTAACGGACCGCGCGACGGGCCGTCCTCGGGGCTTCGCCTTCGTCACCATGAGTTCCGATGAAGAGGCGCAAACCGCCGTCTCCGCGATGAATGGCAAGTCCATTGACGGGCGCGCGGTCAACGTCAGCGTGGCGCGCCCGCGTGAAGAGCGTCCGGCGGGCGGCGGCGAGCGCCGTTCGTTTAGCGGCGCCGCGCGCAGCCGTTACTAGTCGTCTGTTTTGAGCGCGTCGGGGTCCGCTTGGCCGGATCTCGACGCTGCTTTACGGCCACTTCCGACCTTCGCTGGTCTGCCGGAGGATGCCTTCACCCCCAGACCGGTGGAATTGCGGAGTGGATTGGTGAAAGAAGAATGTATTGAAGTCGAAGGACGCGTGCAGACCGTCTTGCCAGGAACCATGTTCCGGGTGGAACTGGACAACAAACACCTGGTGCTCGCGACCATTTGCGGCAAGATGCGCAAACGTTGGGTGCGTCTGACAGTCGGTGATCGCGTGAAGATGGAAATGTCGCCCTACGATTTAGCCAAGGCGCGGATCACCTGGCGTTTAAAGTAGCCGCGGTTCCGCGCAAGGCCCAGTGCAATGCGGGCTGGCTTGGAGTAGATAGACCTTTTCTCCCAGGCTCTCTGCGGAGGCTTCGAACTCCGCCCTCCATCCGCCGGTAATATAGCCAGCGTGCTGTTTGCCCCTTTTTAGCCTTTCCCGCGAACGACATTCGTTTAGCGGTGTCCGCCGCCACCATGGAATCCACCTCCACCTCCGTGGAAACCGCCGCCGCCATGGAAACCACCATGGAATCCCCCGAAACCCCCGCGGAAACCGCCAAGGCCTCCGCGAAAACCGAAGCCCCGGCCGCCGCCCCAACCGCCCCAACCCCATCCGCCCGGCCAGCCGTAGTAACCGTAATATGGGTAGCTGTAATAGGGATACCCATTGTAATAGGGGTACCCATAATACGGGTAGTTATACGGGTAAGTGTAATATGGCGAGCCGTATTGGTAAATAACCTGCGCCTGGCTCGTAGCGCAGAAGCCTATCATTGCCGCCGCGACGATCGCGAGGGCCGTCCGAAATGATCCAAATCGTCTTTTCATGGTCTCACCTCATTCTACCGTAATTTAGTCCCAATTCTGGCTTGGGCAACGGGCAGCCCCTTCGCGCTCGGCTTTTTAATGTTAAATTCATCTGGCGTTAATCATGGGTGCCATTCTTTTCGATTGCTGGACGCATTGGGCCTTGCCGACTATCGTTCTGCTCATGTCTCTTTGGTTAAACGGATCGACGCGTGTCGCGTGGACATTTATCGCTTTGGGCACGTTCTCTGTCCTTTCCGCGGGAAATATTCTGGCGGCACCGCCGCCCAATATCATCTTCGTTCTGACCGATGACCTGGGGTGGGGTGATTTGGGCGTCCTGTTTCAAAAAGAACGGCGCGCGGCCCATGCGCGAGTGCCCTGTGAATTAACGCCCAACCTGGACCGGTTTGCCGCCGAGGGCGCCCAACTGCGCGACCATTATTGCGCCGCGCCGGTATGCGCTCCGTCCCGCGCTTCAATTCTGCTGGGCGTCAGCCAGGGACACGCCAATGTGCGAGACAACCAGTTCGATAAGGCGCTGGAGAACAATCATACTCTGGCCACCGTTTTGAGCCAGGCTGGCTACGCCACGGTAGCCGTGGGCAAGTGGGGCCTCCAAGGCGGTGGAAAGGACCGAAAATCCCCGGAGGCGTGGCCGGCGTTTCCAACCAAACGCGGTTTTGGTTATTTTTTTGGCTATGCGCGCCATGTGGACGGGCACGAGCATTATCCCAAGGAGGCGCTTTACTTCCCGGAGAAGAAATCCCGGCAGGTCTGGGACGGAACCAATGATGTCACGCCGGGATTGGACAAGTGTTACACAGCGGACTTGTGGACGGCCTGGGCCAAGCGCTGGATTGTAGCGCATGAGCAGACCAATTCCGCCCAGCCGTTTTTCATGTATCTGGCCTATGATACGCCCCACGCGGTGCAGGAGTTGCCCACACAACCTTATCCGCAGGGAGGCGGTTTGCATGGCGGCATGCAATGGCTGGGAACCCCCGGCCAAATGATCAGCACGGCTTCGGGCGCCATAGACTCATGGATTTATCCGGATTACCGCAATGCCACCTATGACGACAGCAACAACCCTGCTGCTCCTGAAAAGCCGTGGCCGGACGTTTACAAGCGCTATGCGACGGCGGTGCGCCGGATTGACGATACGGTGGGTGATCTCATGGCTCTCCTGCGGGACCTTGGCATTGACAAGAACACGCTGGTTGTCTTTACGTCCGACAACGGACCGAGCATTGAATCGTACATTCCGAACGAACCGTTGCGCGCGGATTTTTTTGACAGCTTCGGTCCATTTGACGGCATCAAGCGGGATTGCTGGGAAGGCGGGCAGAGGGTCCCGACGCTGGCGCGATGGCCTGGCCATATTCCGGCCAGGAGCATCGATTCGCGTCCGAGCATCTCCTACGATTGGATGCGCACTTTCGCGGCGGCGGCGGGTTTGCCAGCTCCGGCCAGGTCTGACGGCGTGTCGCTCTTGCCTGAGCTCACAGGACGCCCACGCCCCAGGACGGATTTTGTTTATATTGAGTATTTCGAAAGCGGACGGACTCCCAACTACGCGGCCTTCGCGCCGAGCCATCGCGAGCGCCAGCGCGGACAGATGCAAGCCCTGCGGCTCGGCGACTTTATGGGGGTGCGCTACAACATCCAAACGCAAGCCGATCCCTTTGAAATTTACAATGTCGCCAATGACCCCAAGGAAACCAACGATTTGGCCGGGAAGATGCCTGCCTTGGAAAACGCGATAAAGGAAAGGGTGCTGCAATGGCGGCGTCCAAACGAGACCGCGCCGCGACCTTACGACAAAGATCTGGTTCCGTGCGAGCCCGCGCAGGCGACCATCTCAGGAGTGACATGGAAAGCCTACGAGGGGAGTTATCCCTGGGTGCCGGATTTGGAAACGTTGCCCTACGTGGCCACGGGTGTGGAAGATCGTCCCGATTTGGTCAAACGCACGCGCGACGACGACATTGGGATGTTATTCTCCGGTTATCTGAACATTCCGCAAAATGGGGGTTATACATTCTACCTCAATGCGGACACGGGCGCTTTGCTGCGGGTTCACGGCGCCACCGTGATTGACGCGGACTTTGGCTATGCTGGCGGGACGGAAGCCAATGGCAGTATCCGGTTTCAGGCCGGGCTGCACCCTTTCCGTTTGTATTATGCGCGGCGGCACACCGGGGTGCCTGCGCTGCGTTTTTCCTGGAGCGGTCCAGGCATTGCCAAAGAAATAATTCCGGCGAAGGTGTTTTGTCTCATGACCGTTTCCATAAAGAGTCAATTAGAACCAGCCACCCTTAAATAGAATGAGCCAAGCACACTTAAGAGACGTTGCCGTCGTGCTGCGGGAAACGGATAACGTGGCCGTGTTGAAACGTCCGCTCAAAGCCGGCGATGAACTGGTTGCCGGGACGGCGCGTCTTTCCATCACTGACAATATCGGGCGCGGCCATAAAGTCGCTCTGGAGAAAATCGCCGACGGCGCGCCGGTGAGAAAGTACGGCCAGATCATCGGCTTCGCTCGCGGGGAGATTGAGCCGGGCGCCCACGTCCATCTGCACAACCTGGTCATGAAGGATTTCGCGCGCGACTACCAGTTCTGCTCCGAAGCCAGGGCCGTCGATTTTTATTCCGCCGGCCGGATGCGTTTTTTTCAAGGGTATGCGCGCCCGGGCGGGCGCGTGGGGACGCGCAACTACATCGCAATCCTTTCCAGCGTCAACTGTTCGGCCTCCGTCTCGCATTACGTGCGTGACCGCTTTCGGATGGAGGAATTGCGGCGCGACTTTCCCAACATCGACGGCGTGATTGCCTTCACCCATAAGAGCGGCTGCGCCATGGATCCCGGCGAACCCCAAGCCGTTCTCCAACGGGTCCTGGCCGGGATGGCGCGGCATCCCAACATTTCCGGCTACGTTTTGATCGGCCTGGGCTGCGAAACCAACCAGGTGGATGCCATCCGCAAGGCCCACCACCTCGATCAAGTCCAGGCCGGAGAAGCGGCTCCGGTGTTCCTGAATATTCAATCGATGGGCGGCGTGCGTAAAACGGTCGAAGCAGGCGAGGCGGCGGTGCGCCAATTGCTCGTTGCGGCGAATCAACTGAAGCGGACCCCGCAACCGCTCAGCAAACTCATTCTCGCGGAAAACTGCGGCGGATCTGATGCCAATAGCGGGATTACCGCCAACCCCGCCCTCGGCGTCGCTTCCGATGAATTGGTCCGTTACGGCGGGACTTCCGTGCTGGCGGAAACGCCGGAGATTTACGGCGCGGAACACCTCCTGACGCGGCGCGCCGTCTCGCGCGAAGTTGGGGAAAAGCTCCTCGAACGTGTCCGCTGGTGGGAGAATCACGCCCGCCAGCACCAGTGCTCCATCAACAACAATCCTTCCCACGGCAACAAGGAAGGCGGGTTGACCAACATTTATGAAAAGAGCCTCGGCGCCGTGGCCAAAGGCGGTCAATCTCCCCTGATCGCCGTTTATCAATATGCCGAGACCATCGTGGCTTCCGGTTTCTGTTTCATGGATACCCCCGGTTACGACCCGGTGAGCATGACGGGTTTGGTGGCGGGCGGTTGCAATATTGCCGTCTTCACGACCGGTCGTGGAAGCGTTTATGGCTGCAAGCCTGCTCCCTGCATCAAAGTGGCCACCAACACTCCCCTTTACAATTGGATGCAAGACGACATGGACATCAACGCCGGCACCATTCTCGATGGAAGCGAGACCGTCCAGGAAGCAGGAAGGCGCATTCTGGAGAAAATCGTCGCTGTGGCCAGCGGCGAGCGGACGAAGAGCGAGCTGACGGGGATGGGCGATGAGGAATTCGCGCCGTGGACCTTGGGACCGGTGTTTTAAATGGCGGCGGTTGGGGCCATTATTTCCGCTTGGGCATGTCGCTGAAAGACCCCGGGAAGTGACTGCGAATCGGCGATTCCGTCGCCATCGCGCAAATCTGTGCCGTGCAAATGTTTTGACCCCCGCGCAACTTTATATACTCTGACTTGTTTCAAAGGGTAGAAATTTGAATCATGGCACTTGTTTCGATCAAAACGGTCCTGGAGCAGCACAGTTTGGCCACGCCGCGGCAGCTTGAGGACTGGACCAAAGCCTGGCGCGTCGCGGTGGAAGGCGGCTCGCTGGATACGCTTCTTTCCTTTATCGCGCACGAGAAAGGCCTGACGGAGGAGCTTTTCCTCCAGCAGTTGGCCAAAGCGCTGGGCTGGCCATTCGTCGATGTCGCAAAGATCGATGTCCCGCCCGAAGCCCGCAAAAGAATCTCGACCAAAGTCGCCTTTCAGTATTCGGTCCTGCCGACGCAAGTCGGCAATGGTCAATTGCAGGTGGCGGTGAGCAATCCTTTTGATTCCGCCATGCTCGGCGCCGTGCAATTTGACGCGCGCATGCCGGTCAATTTCTGCCTGACGACCCACTTGGAGATCGAAAAGTGCCTGAAAAAGTTTTACGGCGTGGGCGCAGAAACCCTGGACGAAATCGCCAAAGACGACGAACCGCTGGAGTTGCTGGCCGAGGACAAAGAGATCATGGAGGGAGACCAGGAGGCCAGCGTCATCAAGTTCGTCAACCAGATCATCTGGGAAGCCTTCAAGGACCGGGCAACGGACATCCATTTTGAACCGGCTGAGGACGAGTTGCGCATCCGCTACCGCATTGACGGCATCCTGCATCAGACGCCCATGCCGCCGCAGCTCAAGCGTTACCAGGCATCCCTCATTTCCCGCATCAAGGTCATGTCCGGGATGAATATCGCGGAAAAGCGCCTGCCCCAAGACGGACGCATTAATGTGCGGATCAAAGGCGAGGAAATTGATATTCGCGTCTCGACCGTGCCGACGGTCTATGGGGAAAGCGTGTCCTTGCGCTTGCTGACGCGCGGAAAGATTTTCTTGAGCCTGGACAAACTGGGCTTTGCGCCGGAGGAAGACGCCCGCATTCGGGAGATCATCGTCAAACCGCATGGCATTCTGCTGGTCACGGGGCCGACCGGCTCGGGAAAATCGACTTCGCTCTACGCCTTCCTCAGCACGATCAATTCGGTCACCAAGCGCATCATCACCATTGAGGAGCCGGTCGAGTATGAGTTGAAGGGGATCAATCAGATCGCGGTGCGCGCGGACATTGGCCTGACCTTCGCGATGGGGCTGCGGCACATCTTGCGGCAGGACCCGAATGTCATCATGGTCGGGGAAATTCGCGATATGGAGACGGCGGAAATCGCCATCCGGGCGGCGCTGACCGGCCACTTGGTTTTTAGCACGCTTCACACCAACGACGCCCCCAGCGCGTTTACGCGGTTGATTGATATGGGAATTGAGCCTTTTTTGGTGGCTTCCTCCGTGGAGGCGGTCCTGGCGCAACGCCTGGTGCGCACGATTTGTCCGAAGTGCTCCACAGAACAAAGAGTGGAGCCGGCTTATCTGAAAAAAATTGGTTTTCCGGAGGACGAAATCGGAACGGCGCGATTTTGGAAAGGAGCCGGCTGTGAGGGATGCCGGCAACTGGGTTACCAGGGCCGCATGGGAATCTACGAGCTGCTCTTTGTCGATGAAGACCTTCGCTCCCTCATCCTTACTCGCGCCGCCGCCTCAACCATTGCCCAAAAGGCCATGGAACACGGCATGCGCCCCTTGCGAAACGATGGATGGAAGAAGGTCAAGCTGGGGCGGACGACCATTGAGGAAGTCTTGCGCGTGACCCAAAGCGAAGAGCACCTGGCATCGTTGGTAGAAGGCCCCAAACTTGCCGCGCGCGTGAAAGGTTCCTGATGGCCCGTTGGTATTCCGCAAATGTTCTTGCCAACGTGCCGGGCGGGCGGCGTCTCTGGCATCTTTCCGCGACCGGAAATCGTTTTGTCGTCCAAGGCGAGAAGGCGTTTTTGCCCACGGAGAAGGTTCCATCCGGCATGGCGGGCAAGAGCTGGCGAAACCTCTTCCGGGGCAAGCTCAACCTGGCCTGGCTGCCAGCCAGCAAAGTTTTTCTGCGCGCGGTGCATCTTCCCGCCAGCGATCCGGCAGAAATTGTGCAGATGGTCGAACTGCAATTGGAGAAGATCTCCCCCCTGCCCGTAATGCAAATTGTCTGGAGCGTTCATTTGCTGCCGCGGCCGGCCGCCAAGCCAGACGCCCTGCAAACGGTCATCGTCATGATCGCCGCGCGCGCCGCCCTCGACGAATTCTTGGGGCAATTGGAAGCAAGCGGCTACCAGGCTGACCGTTTGGAAGCGCCCGGACTGGACGAGCTTCTCGCCGCCAATATCCATGAGGAAGGCATTTGGATCTTCCCGGCCGGGGAAGACGAACCGATCCTGGCCGTGTGGTGGTATGGCGGGACGGTGCAGAACTTGACCATGATCTCCTTGCCCGCCACCCCTGACCGCGGCGCCCGCCTCAAAACTCAAATTGAGCAAATTACCTGGGCCGGCGAATTGGAAGGCTGGCTGTCTGGTCCGCTCAAAATCCATCTGGTGGCCGGGCCAAAAGAAGCTCATTTTTGGGATGAAATTTTCAAGGAGGTGGGCGAGAACGTCACGGTGCTGCCGCCTGTGGCTTTGCCGCAACTGGCTTCGCTCAGCGCGCAACGGTGCGCCGGCAGCCCAGGGGTTGGTTTGCTGCCGCCGGAATTTGCCGCGCGCTATCGCCAACAATTCGTGGACGGCCTCTGGATGCGCGGTCTCATGGCCGTTTTTAGCGCTTACGTCGTGGGCGTGCTCATCTATTTCGGCGCCCTCTACGCCCTTAAAATAAAGTACACGCGGGTCAAACAGCAGGCGGACTCGTTGGGGATAAACTACACCAACGCGCTCAAGGACTTTAAACAGATCGAGATTTTGCAGGTCCGCCAGGAACTTAAATATAAGGCCTTGGACTGCTGGAAAGTGGTCGCGGAAAACCTGCCCGAAGGCGGGGTGGTGTCCTCCATGGACTTCCATCGAGGCAGTCTTTTTCTGGTGGGGACGGCGGATGACAGCTCGGCCATTGACCAGTTTAACGACGCGCTGCGCACGGCGCCCAATCCGAATCGGTCGAATCAGTTATTATTTACAGAAGTTGAGCTGCCCTCGATTCAATCCGCGGGCAGCAATAGCGTCCATTGGAGTTTCAAATGTAAAATGAAAGAGGAAGCCAATGAGTAACGCGCTGGAACAACTGCCGTTGACCCCGCAGGAGCGCCGCATCGTCGTGGCCATTGGCTTGGTCGTCATTGTCGTGCTCAATTTGTTGTTCGTCTGGCCGCATTTTGGCGAATGGTCCAAAACCCAAAGGCTCCTTGAGCAGGCCTACCGCGCCATCGACAATTACAACCGTGAAATTGCCCAGGACCTCGATCCGGCGAACGGATTTCAAGTGAAATTGAGAAAACTGGAAAAACTGGAGCGGCAAGAGGGCGCGGACAGACCGGTGGGATCGGAGGTGGCCTTGCAAACGACCATTAAACGCGTCGCCGATGCCAACGAAGTGAGGGTCGATAAGTATTTGCCCATTCAGTCCACCAAGACGGACGACTTTTTTGAGGAGCAAGCCGAGCAAATCACCGTGGTGAGCCAGGAACCGCAGTTGATCAATTTCCTCTATCAAATCGGCAACGATCCTTCCATGATCCGGGTCAGTTCCTTGACGTTGCAACCGGATAATATCTCCACTCGCTATAGGTTTACCGGCACCCTCATACTGACCGCCAATTACGCCAAAAAGCCTGCTGCGCCCGCCGCCGCCAAACCGGCCAAGACGCCAACTCCCGGAGCCAAACAACCTGTGCCTTCGCCGGCGGCCAGGCAGCCCGCGCCACCCGTCAAACTACCGGCTAAGCCAGCGGCGCCGAAGCCGGGCGCTCCGCCCCCGCAAGGCGGCAGACCCGCGGGCAATCCCAGGGCTTTCCCCGCCCCCACGAATTCGCGAGGACAATCAGCCATCCGGAAAAATTTATGAACGCTAAACGTTTCCTGTCGAGCTTGCTGCTGCTGTCTTTGGTGACAGGGCTCGGCGCACAACCAACTCTACCGCCGTCCACTCCTGCCACTCCGACGACCAACGTCCCTGCTTCGCCAGTGCAGATTCCCCCAAGAAATCCCACTCAAACCACGCGCCGCGTCAACAACCCGCAACCGTTTCCGGCCTTGCCAAAAGCGCCCATCGAGCCGGCGACGGCTTTTCCCACCTTGCCGGTGGCCCCGCCCGCGATGGGCGCCGTGGGAACCAATCGGGTTGCCACCGTCCAGGGCGAGGAAGTTGCAAACATCCACTACGATTTTCCGGCCATCCCGGTGCCACAGTTGCTGGAGATTTACGGCGATTTGGTGGGACGGACCCTCCTTTCTTCCAGCAGCGGGCCCGCCGCCATTCCGGCGACAACGACAGTTTCCATCAAGACGGAAAGCGATCTGACACACTCCGAAGCGATTGAAGCCATCGAGACCGTCCTGGGAATGAACGGCATTACCATTGTCCCCATTGGAGATAAATTCGCCAAGGTCGTGACGGAAGTCGCCGCGCCCAAGGCGGGCGGCATTATTTCCTCCAACTTTAACCTGCCCGAAGCCGGCAAATTTGTCACCGAAATCATCCAGGTTAACCATACCGATGTGCAGGATCTGGCCAAGGTTCTTGATCCTTTTTCGCGCATGTCCAGCAGCATTATCGCCCTGCCCAGCACGCAGACACTCATTCTGCGCGACTACGCGGAAAACGTGGCGCGCATGATGGAAATGGTGAAAAGAATCGATGTCAACAGCCCGCTCATCATCAAGCCGCGCGTCATTCCGATCAAGTATGCGCTGGCCAGCGACATCGCTTCCGCTTTGGGGCAACTGGGCGCCAGCGCGGGCGGTTCCGTGGGCAAGCCCACCTCCGGCTCCACTTCTTTTAGCCGCGGCTCCGGCAACGGCTTTGGCGGATCGGGCGCCGGCGGGATTGGGGGAAGCAGTAGCTTCGGCAATAATAGCTATGTCCCCGGGCAGCCTGCCGGCAACAGCGCCCTTGGTTCAGCCGCCACCAGCGCCCGCAGTTCCTTCCAGCAGAACCTGAGCAAAATCGTCTCCAACGCCGCCAACGCAGGCAACTTCCAATTGTTCGGCCAAACAAAAGTCATCGCCGATGAGCGCACCAATTCCCTCCTCGTCTTCGCCAACGACGAGGACATGAAGATGATCACTAACATCATCAACAAACTCGACGTCGTCCTGGCCCAGGTTCTCATTGACACGATTATCATGGAAGTGAATTTGAGCGACACGGAGAATCAGGGCGTCAGCTACAGCCAGCCTCAGGGCAGCGTCGGGAAATTCAGCGGGTTGGGCGGCGTCAATAATTTAAGCTCCGCCGCGAGCGGTTTTCTCACCGGCTCCTCCACCACCAATGGCGGCAGCGGCGTTGGGCCTTTAGGGAGCGCTGGTTCGACCCTATCCAGCCTGCCCGGCGGTTTCAGTTATTTTGGCAAGTTTGGCAATGACCTCAATGTTGTTCTGGAAGCCGTGGCGGGAGACAGCAGGGTCAACGTGCTTTCACGCCCGCGGATTCAAACGTCGCACGCGGTTCCGGCCGATCTGTTCATTGGCGAGACGGTTCCTTATATCACGGGCACGTACAATTATGGCTATGGCGGCGCGCCGAGCTCGCAATATTCGCAGTTGGAGGTCGGTATTCATCTCCAGGTCTTGCCCCTGATCAATCCCGACGGCTTGGTGGTGATGGATATCCAGGCTGATGTCGAACAGATTGCCAATTACGTCCAGATTTCAGGTAACGCCGTTCCGACCACCTCCAAACGCCAGGCCGGCGCCAAGGTCGCGGTGCGCGACGGCGAGACGATCATTCTCGGCGGGTTCATCAGCGATACCCGCAGCAAATCCGATTCCGGCGTCCCGGGCCTCAAAGACATTCCGCTCCTGGGCAATTTGTTCAAGAGCAAGTCGATCAACAACCAGCGCGACGAGTTGATCATGCTGATGAGACCGACGGTCTTGCCCACGCCCGCCATCGCCGCCGTCGTGGCCACCACCGAGCGCAACAAACTCTCCGGGGTCAAAGCGGCAGAACTGGAAATCCGCGATGAAGAAACCGCACGCTACAAAGTTCTCGAAGAGAAAATGGCCAAGGACGCTGTCAAGAGGGCGAAAAGGGATTCGGAAAAAGCAACGACGGCCCCTGCGCCACTGCCCACTAATTCCATCGAGGATGAATACCTGAACCATTACCTGCAGGTCCATCCAGTAGATGGAGACACCAACACACCCACATCCAAATAAAAACAATGCTCGTATGAATCGTCGCGAATTCCTCAAGGTTTCCGCCGCTGCCAGTTTGGCGCTCGCCGCCGGCGGGGTTAATGCCGCCGCTGCCGGCGAAAACAAACGCGTCGGCCTCATCGGCTGTGGCTGGTACGGAAAGAGTGATCTATTCCGTCTGATCCAGGTGGCGCCGGTGGAGGTCGTTTCCCTCTGCGATGTCGATCGCCAGATGCTGGCCAATGCCGGCGAAATGGTCGCCTCCCGCCAGCAATCCAAACGCCAGCCACGCCTGTACAGCGACTATAGGAAAATGCTGGCCGAAAAGGACCTGGACATCGTGCTGATCGGCACCCCGGACCATTGGCACGCCCTCTCCATGATCGAGGCGGTTGAGAGCGGCCTTGATGTCTATGTCCAGAAACCGATCAGCGTGGATATTCGCGAGGGCCAGGCGATGCTGGCCGCCGCCCGAAAGCATCAGCGCGTTGTGCAAGTCGGCACGCAGCGTCGCAGCACCCCTCACTTGATCGAAGCGCGAGACCAAATCGTCCAGGCGGGCAAGCTCGGCACCGTCGCCCTGGTGGAAATTTGCTGCTATTATCACATGCGCGCCTCTGAAAATCCGCCCGACGTTGCGCCACCGGAAAACCTCGACTACGAAATGTGGACCGGCCCGGCCCCGATGCGGCCTTACAACCGGCTGGTTCATCCTCGCGGCTGGCGCGCCTTCATGGAATACGGCAACGGGATTGTTGGTGATATGTGCGTTCACATGCTGGACATGACCCGCTGGATGCTGGGATTGGGCTGGCCCAAATCCGTCAGTTCCTCCGGGGGCATCCTGGTCGATAAGAAGAGCAAGGCGAACATCAGCGATACCCAAACCGCCACATTTGACTTCGGCGATGTCAAAGTGATCTGGCAGCATCGCTCCTGGGGCGACGCGCCCGACCCGAAAAACCCGTGGGCGGCGACTCTTTATGGCGACAAGGGCACGCTCAAGGCCAGCGTTTATAACTACGAATTTACTCCCGCCGGCGGCGGCGAGACCATTCACCGTGACGTGACATACGAGCTGGACCAATACCCTGAGGACCGCACCGAAAAAGACCTGGAAAAACATTGCGCTCCGGCGACGCGCGGACACATGCGTGATTTTCTCTCCTGCATCGCCAGCCGGGGCCGGCCAGTGGCCGACATCGAGCAAGGCCACATTTCCACGGCCTCATGCATTCTGGCGAATCTGTCCATGCAACTGGGCCGGTCGCTGCAATGGGACGCGGCGGCGGGCAATGTGGCGGGCGACAGCGAAGCCAACGCGCTCCTGCGACGGCCCTATCGCGCCCCTTGGGTCCATCCGGAATCGAGCGCCATTTGAGCCGTCCGTCAGCATAGTGGCAGGGCGCGCGCTCCGGGCGCGCCGCCCTCCCGGGAGGGGCGAGCGCCGCGAGCCCCTGGATTACAATTTCAGTCGTCAGCGAGGCGGCGCGGGTCGAGCGCGCGGGTGATGCGGGCATTCAGGTCTTTGAGATGCATTTGCACCACGGGCTTGGCGTTGGAGACGTCGGTTTTCTGAATTTGCGCGCGGATGCCTTCCAATTCGGCACGGGCGAGGGCGGGCAAATCCGAGTCGTCCGCCGGGTTTTTGATGTCGCCGGCGAGGCGGTCGATGAAGGAGCGTTGCAGATTGCGCCGGTAAAGGTCGATCTCCACGGGCTTGTCGTTGAGTTCGCGGAAAAGGCCGTCGCGCAGGTCATTGAAAAGTTTCGTCGGCGGATAGACGGCGTTGGTGGCGGTTTGCGCGATCTCGGTGAGGCGGTCGATGCGCTGCCTGGAGATCAAGCTCCCGAGCACGCGGTTTTGGGCGTTGAGGACCCGTTCCGCCGTGCCTTCGGCCGTCAGACGGCCCACAATGTCCGCGCCGGTGAAAAGAGCGGGCGAACTGAACGCGTGGTCAACAAGAAAAGAAACCGCCTGCTGCTGGTAATCGGGGGAGTTGGGAAAGAACCGCCGGTCGGCATCCCCGTAGTAAAGATTAATTTCCTCCACGCCGCCCACCACGTTGGCCACATGCCCCATCTCGCGGCTCCATTGTCCCAGCAGCGCGTTGTATTCGTCGGAAAGCAGTTCATAGTCTTTACCCGGTTTGGAGGTGGCTTTAACCAAATACTTCGCGACCCGCTTCAGGTTGAGCAGCCCCAGCTTGGTGGCTTCGACCGCGTTGGAGCCAAGGTCTTCCGTCTGCTGCGTGGAGTCCACTTCAGGATTCGGGTCTCCAAACCGCAGCATGGGCTGGTCGATCTGAGCTTTACTGATTTTTTCCAATTCGGCCTTCTCGTCCGCGTCCTTGGCGAATTGGCGATAACCCCAGTTGACCGCGAAGTAATCGTAAGGCCCGATCTTGGGCATCAAGGCCGCGCCATCGCCGGGCTGGGCGACATAGTTGTAACGCGCGTAGTCCATAATGGAAGGAGCGGTGCCATTCTTCTTGGTCCATTCCGGATTGCGCAGTTGCTCAATGTTATAGCTGGACGAAGCCTTCATGTTGTGAGGAAAGCCCAGCGAATGGCCGACTTCATGCGAGACCACAAAGCGGATCAGTTCGCCTTCCAAGTCGTCGGGCAGCGGCAAGGTCTGCGCCCGGGAGTCGCAGGGAGAGGCCTGGACGAAATACCAATCTCGGACCAGCTTTTGCACGTTATGATACATGCGGACATCGGCGCTGAGGATCTCGCCGGTGCGCGGGTCATGCACTTGGGGACCAAAAGCATTTTCGATTTCCGAAGGGACCCAGCGGATGCTGGAGATGCGCGCGTCTTCCACGTCCCAATCCGGATCGTCCCGCGGGTCCGGGGCGTATTTGCCGATAATGGCGTTGGTGAAACCGGCGGCTTCAAAAGCCGGCTCCCAATCTTCAATGCCGGCTTTGACATAGCTTTTCCATTTCTCCGGCACTTCGCGGGCGACGTAAAAGACAATCGGTTTGACAGGCTCGGAGATTTTGGCGTCCGGGTCCTTCTTTTCCATGCGCCAGCGGAGAATGTAACGCACTGTTTCGGCCCGATGGTCGTCATGGTTCGAATAATCGGTGAATTCCTCGGCGAAAAATCCGACGCGGGAATCCCAGCGGCGGGCCTTCATGGGATTCTCGGGAAGTTTTACCATGCTGTGGCAAATGACCGCGGTCAGGCCGCTGGATTCCGGCCCGTCATCGCCGCCGCCGCCGTGCTTTCCTGGGGCAAAGCTGGCCAAAACGCGCACGTTGATGTTTCGCGGAAAGGCTTTGAATTCTTCAATGAAAGTCCGCTTGTCGTCCATCGCGCCGGCGTTCAACGGCCTGCGGGGGCTGATTTCCGCCACGTCCTTCTTGAACAGCTCACTCACGTCAATCACAGGCGCTTTGTCCCGGCCATAAGCCTTGACCTCAAAGACACGGATGATGGGGGCGAGGTTGGAAGCCTTGACCGCTTGGTTGATGGGGTCCGAGCTGTCGGCCCGAATGTCGTAGTGGACGTCGCGGAGCAACACCTGGTCGCCGCGCAGTTCCCATCGGACGACGCGGTCTCCCGCGGGCATGCCGGCAAAGGAACTGCCGGCCGTCGTTTCGGAAATCTGGATCACCCAGAGCATATCGACGTTCAAAGCCTCGGGCGGGATCTCGTAATAGAGGTTGTCGTCGATTTGGTGAACGCGGAAGAGGCCGCTTTTTGTCACGGCGTTCGTCGTGATCACGTCGTCGTACTTTTTGATCTTGGAATTTTTCGATTCGTCGGGTTTTTTCTCCTCTTCGTGTTTAGGCTCGGGTTTGGCGTCGTGGGGCTTGTCCTTTTCCTCGGCGAAATTAACACGAGTGGGAACAAGCAGGGACGTCAATATTAAGAAATAGAGAATCCAGCCTTGGCAAAGACGCTTTTTCATGGGCTGATCTCGTAGGCCAAATCTCGCGGGGATACAAGACAAAAGCGCCACCCGAGCCAGCGATGAAAAGTGTCGCGCAAGGTAGGGCGCGTCACTCCGTGCGCGCCGTTCCAGCCCGCTTTTGCTTCTCGAAGAGCATTTGGATGCTGTAGCAGCACAAGGCCCAGACCACCAACACGGTGACGCGCTGGAAGGGATTCTCTTCGCGCGCGTCTTCCGGAGACATAAACATGTGGCGATCGAAAAAGCCGCCGACCAGGAAAGAGGCGCTGACAAAGAGATTCAGCGAGAGTTGGGGGAAAGTCATGGGAATCGAAAGCGCGTTATGCAGAATCAATATCGGAAAGAGCAGGTAAAGATTGCTGTCAAAGCCTTTGCTCAGGAAAGTGAGCGCGCCCACGAGTAGCGCGTCCAAAACACCCGCCGAGAAAACGATCCACTGAATCTTCAGGAAGGAAAGATTCCTGCCCCAAATCAGCGTGGCGCCGAAGATCGCGTTGAGGACCGCATAAGCCACCAAAGCCGCCTTTAGAACCATAGAGTGCATCAAGGTCCAATCGTGCAGCCAGAAAGTGCCGGGGGGGATGGAGACAATAGCGTCTGCCACACGCCGAGTAGTGTCTGCCGTGTTTGTTGTGTGGATCGCATGCGTTCGATAAATTGGCACGGCAATGGACGGAATATCGAACCAGCCCGAGAAGAAAATGTAGTAACCCAAAACGATAAGCACCAGCGCGCGCACGGGCAGGACAATAAGCCTTTCCATACTTAGGACCCGCGCCGCCCGCTCGTTTGGATCAACGAGCGCATCCTGTTTGGCAACGGCCGACCGTGGAAACCGAGGGGAAACGCCGGACGGCTGTTCCGTCATGGCAATTGTTTCCACGTCCGTTTTGAGCGCGCCCGCTTGCGCGTAGCGAAGCTCGGGATTCTTCTCTAATGCGCGCAAGACCACTTCGTCCAGTCGGACGTCCATTTGCACCTTCCGCGACGGCGGTTCGATGCGTTGGCCGGGCAGTTCGCCCGTCAGCATTTGATAAAAGACGACCCCCAGAGCGTAAATATCCGCGCGATGGTCCACGGCGGAAGGATGCTCGATCTGTTCCGGCGCCATGTAATGCGGCGTGCCCAACACCTTGCCGGCGCCGGTAACGGTGGAGGAAACGGCAGGCCCTCCAGCTTCGTCATGGGAGTCCTCACTGCCGCTGCTTTCCATCAGCTTGGCCAGGCCGAAATCCGCCACCTTGGTCCGTCCGCGCCGGTCCAGCAGAATGTTCTCCGGCTTGATGTCGCGGTGAACAATGCCCTGATCGTGGGCGTATTGGAGGGCGTCGCAAATGGCCGGGACGATGGCCAGCGCCTCGCGCGGCGAAATGCGCCCCCCTTGCAGCACTTGCCGCAAGGTCGCGCCATCCACGTATTCCATGAGAAAAAAATACAGCCCGTTGGAACGTCCGAAATCGTAAATGGTCACGATGCCGGGATGGTTCAACCTGGCCAGGGCCTTCGCCTCCCGCGCGAACCGTTCCGCGAAGGCCGCATCCCCGATGCTTGGCGGCAGAATCTTCAACGCCACGATGCGGTCAAGTTCCTTCTGCCGCGCCTTATAAACCGCGCCCATCCCGCCCTGGCCGATCAGTTCGAGAATCTCCAGTTGCGGAAAATGGCGGGCGAGTTCGCCCGGTTGCGGCGGGGTGAAGCTCGACGGCTTTGGTGGCGCGGGGTTGCCGGCTTCCGATTCTATTCCGGTCGGAAAGCCGGCCTCCATCAAGCACGCGGGGCAAAGCCCCATGGGCGCGGTCGGAGCCAGCGGCTTCCCGCAACGTGGACATTGGCGAATCGTATCCATATTAACCTGTTAACCCTACCCTTCGGGAATGGCCCGCAAAGGTTACAGAAATTCGTCAGCCATCGAAGGATCGGGTCGAGGTGACGGGATTGCGCCCGCCACCCCTCCCACACCACCGTACGTGCGGTTTTCCGCATACGGCGGTTGAACGTAGCGATTTTATGGACTCGCAAGGTCTGATGGCATAAGGA
>JBKQWF010000245.1:0-9512 GCA_052139695.1 Limisphaerales bacterium | reverse complement strand
GAAAACGTTCAGGCCCAGGATGCGGTCCCAGACGAGATTATATTTTTGGCTCCAGGTATTGGGTTTGTCGAAGGCCAGGCGGAAGTGGTCGCCCTCGCCGGCGGCTTGCACCCAATGTGCGGCATCGATCTTGGCCAACTGGCGATATTTTTCGGCGTTGGCCTGGTCACCGCGCATCTGGCATAAATCGCCATAGCAGGCCAGGCCGAGAATCGCTTTGATGGAGAGGTTGGCGTTGTGCGCCAGGTGGCCCATAAAGTCGTCGGTGCAGAGCTGGTTTTCCGGGTCCAGGCCGTATTGCTCCAAATATTTGGCCCACTCCGTCAGCTTGGGCCACCAGGGCGAAACGAAATCTGCGTTGCCATCGTCGTGGGCGACAGCATCGCAGAGGATGAGCATATTGCCGCTTTCCTCCACCGGCATCCCTTCCCCGCCGTCATCAGTGCCGCGAGCGATCGGGTAAGTCCCGAGATCGTGGGGCGCGTTCGGGAATTTCCAATGCGCACTGGAAGCGTAACTCAGAATGGGCACAAGGGTGGCCTTGGCCAGGGCGGGACTGAGCAAAATCCACTGCGGGTCCATGGGAAAGAACACATCCACGGTGGCAATATCACCGTTGCTGGTGTTCTCCTTGGTGAAATAGAGAGGCTGTTTGTGGGCGTCGGCAGCCAGGCCGCAAGCGGCGGCGCACTGACGATAGGCCAGGGAGATCATCTGCGCGTATTTCGTTCCGCCCGCCTTCGACGCGTCGGCCATCAGTTGCTCATCGAATTGAGCGCAGCGCTGGGCCAATTTCGGATAATCATGCGCCGCTTTTCGCAGCATCTCCGCCGCAGTCGCGCCGTTGCGCCGCCAGTAAGGCCGCAGCTTCCTCCCAAAATACTTGATCGCATAAATCTCGTCGTAGGCCACGATCACCTGTCGTGTTACTGGGGTGCTGGAGAGGTTGCCGAGGTCGAAAATGAAAGCCATGACAGGCTGGTCGTCGTTGACCGCGCGAGGCATCCGGGGATCGTCCTGGGCCGGAAGCCCGCTTCCGCTGATAAACGCGTTGACCAGAGCCTGGTCTCCTCCAATCGCCGCTTTGGCCTGGCTGGTGCGGGCGGCCGCATAGGCATAACCCCAGTCAATGCGGTGGTCATCGCCGGAAGTGGCGAGCACGCGCTGATCGACCGTGCCCAGGCGGAGAGCCGTCAAGTCGCCCGCCTTTTCGCGCGTCCATTCCACCTTCTGACTGGGCTGGTTGACCACCAGCTGCGAACTGGTGCTGTCGTAGAGCGAGACCGTATGCGGCTTTCCATCGACGGATCGAATTTCCCAGATGATAAAGTTCAGCGGCAACGCCATCGCATCCAGGTCGCCCGGCAGGGCTGGCCGCAGGAAGGTGAGGGTGACGTGGACGTTGGCCCCCTCAAATTCATAGATGCCGCGGGTGGGCGTTACTTTGAGTCCGACTTGTGGCAAGGCTGGCGCGGCGTTGAATTCCGCGCCCATCAGGCGAAAAACTTTGCCATCCACGCGGAGCAAACTGACCAGGGAATGTGGCCGCCCAGTCCAATGCTGCGTGGCGCGATCATTCAAATGGTCGGCCGCCGACCAGATGCTTAGGTAGGGATCGAATGTCACCAGCGGAACGGAAGGTGGGCGGAATTCCTGGGCCTCGGCAGGCGCGATGGCGGCAAGAGCCGCAGCCAGAAGGGCGGCGATTTGGGCTTTGCTGGATGTTGTTTTCAAGGTGATAAGAATTGCTTGTTAGGCGCAGTGATTCTATTTCGTCTCCGCGGGAGCGATATCGCCGGGTTGGAGAATCTTCTCCCGAAGCAATATTCGTGACAAGTAACTGAGCCGGTCGGAGCCGGGCTCCAACTGCAGCCCTCGCAGCAAAATAGTTCTGGCTTGCTTTGGATCGGACACGCGCAAACTGGCTTTAACGCCCATATCCGCGAAGTAGGCTGGAGACCAGTCCGCGCCCCGCGGATTGTAGCCGGCCAGGGAATTCAAGGCGTTTTCGATGCTCTCGCATGCCGCCGCATTTTTGGCCTCGCGTCGCAAGGAGTATTCCGCCGCCACCAGCGCGGCCAAGATCGCGTTGGTGGAAGCACTGGGCGGGGTATAAACTCCAAAGCTCTTGTTTGTGCCTTGCAGACTGCAGAGCATCGCGTGATTGTCGATCACTAGCGGCTGGGCCATTCCTTGGCCGGAATACAGACCGTAATGCCTGTTCAAATAGGTGAGCAAGTCGTAATTCACCGAGCCGATATTGCCGCCAAAAGCCATTTTCAACGCGGCCGGATCTAATCTTGACAGATCGTCGTTGGCCTCATCGGAGGCCAGGTCCATTTGCCAGGTTCGCTCATCGAAATTCATCAGGCGATAGACTCCTCTGGTGAAAGCGTGGAGATAAAAGGCCCGGGGCGCCGCGTATTCAAGGATGGGAGAGTCATCCCCTTGGATTGGCCCGCTCCCCGCGATGGCGAACGCCGTCCGTTGGGAGGCAAACCGCCGCGCCATGATCGCCTCAGGACGCGCAAGTCCGATGGAGACAAGACCGTCGCGCGGCCCATCCAATTGCAAAGCCTTCGCATAGACTTCGGTTTTGGACTTCCAAGGCCGATCAGAGCCGAGGATGACGATGTCGCCGTGTTCCGTGTCCCAAACCTCCATCTCGGGAAAGACCGTCCCGAAAGTCCGGAGGACCACGTCCACCGTAGGATCGTCCATTTCATAAGTGTGAAACCACTGCGCCATGATGCCTCCCGGTTTCAGTTGGCGGGCGGCGGTTTGGTAGAATTCCCGGGTAAACACATTGGCCACGCCGGCCATCCAGGGATTGGAAGGCTCGGAGATGATGACGTCGTACTGGTTCCGGCTCAATTTCAGAACCGTGCGGGCGTCCTCGTGATAAATATGGGTGCGGCTGTTGGTCAGCACGCCGTTGTTCCAACGCGCGAATATATTCGCCGCTCGCAGCACCGGCTCGCAATTCTCGGCGATGGTCAAGTGTTCGATAGGATATTTAAGCGTCGCCCCCGCGGTCGTTCCGCTGCCCATGCCGAAACAAAAAACATCCTTGCTCTCCGGCCGGGCCATCAGGGGCAGGTACGCCAGCAACAGTTGGGTGGGCAAATCGCCACGAGTGGATGCATCCACCTTGCCATTAATGCGCAAAAAGTGCTCGTCGGTGCCGATGACACTTTCGACCGAAACCGTGGCGTCAGCCGCGTCCTCATAAAACTCCAGGTTGATCGCCTCCCGGCGCTTGAGGAGGGCGGACATGGAAGAGGTGGTTTGCTCCGCGCGAAAGACTCCCGCGCTGAACAGATACCGCCAGGCATCACCCCCGTGCAAAGACGCCACGATAACGAAGAGACCAACGGCGGCACCGGCCGCAAGGACGAGGGACCGGCGCGAGGCCAGCGCGACAAACAGGGCAACCACAACCAGGACCGCCGCCAGGGCGGTGAACGAACCCCGAAGACCGATCTTTGGCATGAGCACGAAACCCGCCAATAACGAGCCGACCACCGCGCCCAAGGTGTTCCAGGTCAGGAGCCGGCCCACGCGGTCGCCCAGCAAATCGGATGTCTCGGAGGCCATTCGAATCGACAGAGGCAACACCGAGCCAAGCGCCGCAGCCGGGAGGCCCAGGACAAGAATCGAAACCGCCGCGGCAAAGATTTGATGATAACCGTAACCCACCAGGTTGTGGTTGAAACCGCTTTCCGCGGCGACGTAAAGGGCGATGAGATTCTCGATGTTGAACACCACCAGGCCAATTAACAACGCCGCGCCGAGCAGCAGGAAGACGGCGGTGGTTTCACCCCGCAAATGCCGGCGCTGAGGCGAGGCAATGACCGAGCTGCCGAGGCCTATGCCCAGAATAAACGCCATCAGCACGATGGCGAACACCTGCAACGAAGCGCCAAAAATCAGGCACAAGCAACGCGAGGCCAGGACCTCCAATGCCATCGAAACCGCCCCGGTGAGGGCCACCATAAGGCAGGCCCGGCGGAACACCGCGCCGCCAGCTTGCGGCTGGGCAGCGCCCAACTCTGTTGTTTTGCCGGTCTGGCTTGGCGCCGGCACTGGCCCCGATTGCATCCTTCCAATAAGGATAGCGGTGACCCCGATGATCACGTTTGCCATCGCGCTCAGGTCCATCGTCTTTCGCACCCCCAACCACTGGACAAGCCAAAACCCCGTCAAACCCGCGCCGCAGACCGCTCCAAGGCTGTTGACCGAATAGAAGCGCGCGGACCTCCGGCCCGCGTCCGGCGAACACTTTTGCAGCCAGGCGGCCAGGAGGGGAAGGGTGCCTCCCATCAAAATGGTCGGTCCAAGGAGGAGCGCCATGCTCAGAACACCTTTCAGCCCCAGCAATAAGCCGGACCGGTCCAAAAGCATCGATCCAGCCGAGGCGAAGATGCCGTCCGCCGTCCGGTAAAGGTAGGTAAAGAGAAACGCGTAGAGTCCAATCGAAACTTCGAGGCAGCCATAAATCGTCAAGGGATGCCGGCTGCGGTCAGCGCCGCGGCTGAAAATCTTGTTGCCCAGGGCCAATCCGCCCATGAAGACGGCCAGGACAACGGTTTGCGCCTGGATGGTGCTCCCGAAAAGCAGCGCCAAATACTTCGACCAGATGACTTCATAGACCAGCGCCGTCGCGCCCGAGAAAAAAAACAGAATTAGAATTGCCATAGCCAGTGTGCCGCTCCCTATCTTAAGGCTGATACCGCGAAGACTGTCGATGCTTTATTTCCTCAACCCTGCGATGAAGGGGCTAGAACGAGGGGTCCAACTTATACATGGACATGGAGGTTCCAGCAGTGGAAGAAACGGGCTGCCAAGTCAATTCATTGTGAGGCTTGTTGTCATTGTTCCAACGATTGCGCCAGGGATTACCTTCCGTTGTATCGATGAGAAACATGGGGTTTGCTCGGCCGGGGGCCGTGTCATTGCGTTGCACTTTCTCCACATGGCTATCACAGAACATTATGTCTGTCTTGTAATTGTGGCGGTTGGATGGCTCTTGCCCACCATCACCGCCTTGGCCGCTGTTGGGCAAGTCTGTTGGATCCAGGTTGGCTTCCCACGACTGGGAGTTTTCACCGGCGGGAAGGGCGCGACCGTCTCCGATGTTGATCATCTGCGATGGAGCGATGATTCTGGCTTCCTTCATCGGACCGTAAATCCCGAACCCACCGTCTTGGTCCGCGCCGCAGCCCAAATTGTCGGTTGGGTCCGAAAGGCTGCCTGCGTTCCCTAGCCCCCAATCGTTATAGGCCATCGAAAAGCGGCTGTTAATATTAACAAGAAAAGGATTATACTGACCAGGAGTACCTCCAGGGATTATGGTGGTCGATACGGTTGCGCCCAGCGTTTTGTTGAGATTTGTATCCCAAGCGGCATCCGTCGGTGCTGCCGGGCAGAAAAAAACATTCCGGTTGTTGCCCGTCCCCGGTAAGAGACGAAGCATCCAGACATAAACGCCGTTTAACGCGGAATAGTCGCCCGGATAGGCGCCATTATCCGAGAGATAGATCCCGAGGGCGACTCCAACTTGCTTCATATTATTGATGCAAGAGGTCTGTTTGGCTTCCATCTTGGAGCGGGCCAGGGCCGGCAAAAGGAGGGACGCCAGGATCGCAATGACCGCGATGACGACCAACAACTCAATGAGCGTGAAGCCCCCTTTTTTCGAGTGGACGGATGTTTTCATATTCACGCAATTAGATTAATCTTATTATACACGCAACGAGCCCTTTTTCAAAGCAGCGCGCCAGCCGGACAGGGCGGGCGTCTCGAGATTTCGGGGTAGGGTCGCCTCGCCGAGGCGACCACGGACGGCTCGGCGAGCCGTCCCTACCCGGCCATTTACGATCAGAAAACATTTCCGTTTAAGGAGCGACGAACTTAAAGAACTGGGCGGTATTGGTCGCCGGAACCGTGTAAGGCGAAACAGCAGTCGTGTTCGAGGTCCAGGGGCCGAGCAAGCTTGTGGCCTGCAGGAGCGATCCCTGCGGCCAGGTGAGAACGACGTTCTTGCCAGAAAGGGCGATGGTAATCGCCGTCTGATTTGCTGTGCCAGGCGCCACGAGCTTATTGGGCCCGCCGGTGTGGTTATTGAGAATGTCCGTCGGCGTCAATGGCCCGGCGTAGATGCGCAACTCATCGATACTGCCGTGGAAGATCGAATCTTCGAACTGATCGCGTCCAAGGTAGTTATTGTAGGTAATGCCCAAATCGGCGGGCGTAATGGTGATGTTTGTGTTGATGGCCACCGCCTTGGTATTGAGATATAGGATGGCGGTGGTAGTGGTATTGTCGTAGGTCAGCGCGACATCTTCCTCCACGTTAGTGGGCATGGGGGTGAACGGGTAGATCACATCCTCTTCGCTGAGGAGCTTGAAGGCAGCCCGCATATCGCCCGGCCCGCTCGTCGGGATGAACCCGATGTAATTGGTCTGGTTATCGATGTCGTTAAAGCCGCTGGTGCTGCCGCCGAAGGAATAAATTTCCGCCCAGGTCCTTGGTCCATTGTCGGTGGCCCAAACTTCAATCGTGGCCGAATTCAAGTCGGTCAAAATCCCAGGAGGAAGCATGACATAAGAGGCCCCCGGAGTGGTCGAAGTGGTGGTGGTGTCGGGCAGGACAACGGTCCCATTGGTGACGTCAATGAAGGCGTTGCCCATGTTCGTGCCGTCGGCGCCGCCCACGGAATCGAGGTCGGTCGCCGAGCCTGCCGGGTCATTGAACGACCAGCGGTGAGTTAAACCGGGCTCCGTCACGACCAAATTCGCGCTGACGTTGGTTGTCCCGATGGAATTGGCGATCAGAACGCTATAAGTTCCGGCGTCTTGCGCGGTGATATCAGGCAGGGTCAGGGTGGAGTTGGTCGCTCCCGAAATGGCTGTCGTGCCCTGGCTCCACTGATAGGTCAGTGTTCCACCGGCGGCGCCGACTGAAAATACAGCGGTCTGACCCGGCGAAAGACTGAGGGCAGCCGGCGCTTGGGTGACCGTCGGCTGCACCTGTTTTACGGTAATGGTAGAGCTATAGACCGTCACACCGCCGGCTGTCGCACTGATCGTGGCCGTGCCATTGGCGAACGATGTCACCAATCCACTGCTGTTGACGGTGAGGATGTTGGTGTCACTGGAAGTCCAGGTTACCAAGGAAGGGGGCAGAGTCACATTTGCCAATTGCGCGAAGTTGCCTGTGACCGTGAGGAATTCCGTTTGCCCGCCGACCAAGGTCGTGTTGGTGGCCGTAACGGTAACGAGGCTGGGAGTTGTATTGGTGATGAGCACATTGGGACCAGCTTGGATGGTTAATTCCTGGTACAAAGGCGAAACAGGGGCGTTCCAGATGCGTAATTCATCCACGCTTCCGACGAAGCACGGGTCGCCGCCCCATTCGTCGCGCCCGATCCAGTTATTGAAGGTGTTGCCCAGCTCATTGGGAGTAATGTTGACATTGGTATTGATTCCAACTTGGCCCCCGTTGAGATAGAGAATGGCAGTGGTGCTGGGGGCGTCGTAAGTCAAAGTGATGTATTCCTCCACATTCATCGGCATGGTGGTGCCCGGCCAGATGACATCCTCTTCGTTTTGGAGTTTGAAAGCGGCCCGCATATCGCCTGGACCGCTGTGAGGTATAAAACTGATGTAGTTGGTGCCCGCATTGGCAAAGCCAGGTCCGGCTGTGCTGTCACCGAAGCAATAAATCTCCGCCCAGGTGAGGCCGCCACTGTCGGTCGCCCAGCACTCGACTGTGAGCGAATTGAGATTGGTCAAAACCCCATTCGGCAAAGAGACATAAGGAGGGCTGCCGCTGCCGGAGGTTGCACCTTCATTGGGGAAGGTCACGTTGCCATTGCCGTCAAAAGCCGCGTCGCCCATCAGCACACCATCAGCGCCGCCTACTGAATCGGCCGCGTTGGTATCTCCAGCGGCCTCATTAAAGGACCAGCGGTGAACGAGTGATGGCGCCTCAACGGTCAGGCTGACCACGGCGCTGTTAGTGCTGCCGAGGGGATTGCTCACCACAACGCTGTAGCTCCCGGCATTGCCCAAGACCACATTGGGAAACGTCAGCGTAGAATTGGTCGCGCCTGGAATTGGAGTTCCTCCTTCGCTCCATTGGTAACTCAATTGTCCGCCCAGGGCCTGGATGCTAAAGAAGGCCGTCTCGCCCACGAAGTTGGTCGCGGAAACGGGCTCTTGCGTAATGGTGGGCTTGGTGAGAGCTACGGTGATCACAGCGCTGGTTCCAGTGATGCCGCCGATGGTGGCGCTGACCGACGCGGTGCCGCCGCTGAGGCCCGTGATTAAGCCGGAGCTAGTAACGGTGAGAATCTTGGGATTGCTGCTGGACCAATTTGTGACGGCAGCGGTCACGTCCACACCGCTGAATTGGGCAAAGTTGGCGGTGACGGAGGCTTGTTCCGTTTCGGCTCCCACGATGCTCGTGTTGGTGGCCATGACGGTGACCGACAAGGGTGTGAGGTTTGTGATGACGGTGTCGGGGCCGGCCAGTTGGCTGAGAGCGATATACAACGGTGAAACGGCGCCGTTCCAAATGCGCAGCTCATCGACTGAACCCTGGAACATGGAATCGCCGCCAAACTGATCACGCCCGATCCAGTTGTTGAAGGTATTGCCGTAGTTGGCTGGGGCAAGGTTGGTGGGAATGCTGGCCGTTCCCGCCAAAACGCCGTTGAGATAAAGCATGGCATTGGAGCTTTTGACGTCGTACGTAAGAACAGTATAGACTTCCTGGTTGGTCGGCATGGTTTCGCCCCCAAGCAGGGTGTCGTACACGTCCACCTCGTCGCTGCCAGTGAGATTGAATGCGCCTCGGAAGTCAACGCTCCCTCCACTATGCGGAATGAGACCGATATACGCGGTGCCGTTGCCGGGCGGCTGTCCGGGCCCCGCTGTGCTGTCACCGAAGCAATAAATCTCCGCCCAAGTGAGACCGCCAGTATCCGTTACCCAGCATTCGACCGTGATGGAGGCGTCGTTGGAAACAATTCCATTGGGCAATTGCACATAGCCCGCAGGACTGCTGGAAGTGCCCCCTCCAGGCAGAGCAACCATGTCATTTGTGATGTAGGCGTTGCCGACCAGATACCCATCCCAACTTGGTCCACCGACCGAATCAACGGCATTGGTGGTACCGTCAGCATTGTCAAAGCTGTAACGATGTTCGAGGGTTTGGGCCGAGAGCCGATGCGGGAAAACGAGAAAAACCAGAGCAAACGTAATTATCAGAGATCCGATCAGGTTTCGCTTCATAACAACTTTCAGTTGATTGTTTCGACATGACAACGCGCGTTGTCCAATTGGAGTGGGCGCAACTTTTATCCCCGCCCCCCATTTTGTCAAGCCCTCACGACCCAAAGCTTTGTGGCCATTTCATGCCACATGACAGAGTCGTGTGTATTTGGTATGTTGCGTGGGAGTTGTCGTAACATAACTATTTAGGTAGGGACGCCTCGCCGAGGCGTC
>JBKQWF010000244.1:0-21083 GCA_052139695.1 Limisphaerales bacterium | reverse complement strand
AGCAACGCCGCCAGCGGCCAAAAGACCAAGCCAGAATTGCTCAAGTTATTGTTTCGCGATGCCTAAGAGCGTGTTTTAAACCACGGAGAGCTACTTTCCGGGCGGCTTGGCCTGGCCCCGCGTGCGGAGGCGCCGAACCTGTTCCGCCAGAACGCGGGCCGGGATTCGCCCTTTAGAACGGGCGCTGCTCTCCAGAATATAGCTGGGCGATTGACGGAGTCGCTGGCTGTATTTCAGCCTGTGCCGCATGCGTTCGCGCGCCGCGATGGTGTGCTTGAGACAGTAAACGCCCAGAGCGGGCTCGCCGCACGTCAAACAAATCCCGCGCGCCTGCTTTCGAGCCATGTGAACCTGCTGACGGCTCATGGGGGTCCCGTCCGCTTTCAGCATTCCTGTAAACTGATCGTTGATCTTCTTCCGGCTCCAATTCTTTCGCTTCATATTCGGTTAGTTGGTTAGGTTTTACCGCGGCGCCTGCCGCTAGGATGGTTGATTGTCTGATCTTACAGGGCTTTCCTTCCCGCCGCCTTGGCTTTCTTCCAGCGCAACCGCGCCGCCGCCGCCAGTTTGGCCCGAACCGCTGGGCTGCGGCGTCGATCCGCTCTCTCGCCGGCTCCGTTGGACACATTCCTCCCCTCTCGTAATTTTGCCCATCGGGCCCGCGCGGCCGCCGCAATCCGAGCCCGGCCGGCGGCAGACATCCGCCCTTTTTTGCTTTGGTCCGCTGAAAAACCAGTGCCTCCGGCAATTTGTTCAAGTTCGGTACGGAGCTGCTCAATTTGTTCCTTAATGGCAAGCACCTTGCGGAGCTGTTCCGTCGTGAGACTTTGTATGTCGTTCATCATAAGTCGATTTTAAGTAACGTTTCCACTGGTGTCAAAAGAAAATTCCCAATTCCGAAGCCATCGGCATCGGGCTTGCTGTCTCGCTCCGCGCGGGGTTTGTCCTTTGTCCCGACGGTAAAAGCCATGGACCGGAAGTCAAAAAACTCCTCCCAAGATTAGCTTAAATTTTAATGCAAATTTCATCTGCTTTTAATGTTCGCGGCGCGGAACTAGGCTAATCTAGTGGCGGGGCATTTGCCCTTGCGGAAAGGATCCATGAGAGAGTTGCCATTAACACAGCGGGAATTGGAAGCGGCTGAGAAAGATAGCTTTGGCACAAGCCGCGCGGAGTCGGCCAAACCAAAACTTGTGCCGCTAACACCCGGACAATTGGAAGCGTTGCGCCAACTGGACGGCTGCACTCTGGCCAACGCGATCGAAACGTTCCATGAACGGTTGCGCAATGAGGGCTTTGTTAACCATTCCATCCACGCCGTTTTTCCACGCCTGCGGCCGATGGTCGGTTACGCCGCCACCGTGAGAATTCGCGGTTCGTTGCCGCCAACCTCGAACGGCATTTACCCTGACCGCACCGATTTGTGGGATTACATCCTCTCCCTTCCGGCGCCACGCGTCGTGGTCGTGCAAGATTGCTCCACCCGGCCGGGCGTGGGCTCGTTGTTGGGAGCCGTGCATACGAATATTGTCAAGGCCCTGGGATGCGCCGGCGCTGTCACCAATGGCTCCGTCCGGGATATTCCGGCCCTCGAAAGCTTGAGCTTTCCGGTTTTCTCGGGTGGGGTCAGCGTTTCTCACGCCTATATTCATATCGTGGAAATGGGAGGGGATGTTGAGATTGGAGGGCTGCGCATCAAGCATGGTGATTTGCTCCATGGGGACATCCACGGCGTGCAATGCATCCCGCACGATATTGCCGCCGGCGTGCCCGTCGTCGCCGCGGTGATTATGCGACAAGAGCGAGAGATTATCGCTTTGTGCCGTTCTTCCGAATTCTCGCTCGAAAAACTGCGGACCCTGGTCCTAAAGAGCCCGGCCTGAACGCCTGTCAGGCTAATCCAGGGTGGGCGAGCGCGGCGAGCCGTCCCTCCCATCCACGACTGCCTCGCGCTTACCGCGCGCCGACAATACCCATCGCCTTTCCCCAACACTTCGTGTAAATTTGATCGCAGGTTCAAAACACTAGCATTTTCATCGGTCGGATTATGAAAGGAATTTTAATGCGTTTTTCATGTTCGTTTAATGTCCATGCAGTCGAATAGGTGAAGAGCTATGCGCATCCTGGTGATTGAAGATGAGAAGAAGGTGGCGGAGTCCGTGGCCCGCGGTCTGCGCGACCACCGGTTCGCCGTGGACATCGCCCTGGACGGCCAGACCGGTTGGGACATGGTGAAGGCCTGCAATTATGACCTGCTCATTCTCGATCTCATGCTGCCGGGCCTGAGTGGCACCGAAGTGCTCAAACGGGTTCGCGCTCAAGGCCAGCAGATGCCGATTCTGATCCTCACGGCCCACGCCAACACCTCGGAAAAGGTGGCCAAGTTTGAGGCGGGCGCCGACGACTATTTGACGAAACCGTTCGCCTTTGAGGAGTTGTTGGTGCGGGTCAAAGCCCTTTTTCGCCGCAGCGCCTCTGAGCCGGCGGATGTGCTCAAGGTCGCGGACTTGGAAATCGACCGCACCAGCCAGCAAGTCCGGCGCGGGGGCAAGAAGATAGAATTGACCTCCAAGGAATACAGCCTCCTGGAGTATCTTTCCGCCAACGCCGGCAGAGTCATGTCCCGCACCATGATCATCGAGCATGTTTGGGATGAAAGTTTTCAAGGCCTTACCAACATCGTCGATGTCTATGTACGGCACCTGCGCAGCAAGGTGGATGACGACGGCCCACGAAAACTCATTCGAACCGTGCGGGGTGTAGGCTACTCCATCAGCGATGGCGATGAGACATGAACCTTCGTTCCATTCGTTTTCGCCTGATCTTGTGGTACGCCGGCTTGTTGACGAGCGTGTTTCTTTTGTTCGGGGTGGCCCTCTACCAGGTGCTCCGCGGCTACCTGGAGAGCAGCCTGGCCCAAACACTCTCCCGGCGCACCGAGCAAATCGCCGACTTGCTCCTGACTGGAATGGATAAAGCCAGAGAACCTTATGTGGCAGAGCAGATCGCCACCCGCTATGCGCCGGAAAACTACGATCGCTTCATTCGCGTCACTCGCCCCGACGGAACGGCCCTTTACGCCTCAGGCCGCACCGCCAATTTCGATCCGACCGGCCTTGCCCCGTTGCATGTCAGCGAAGTCAAACATGATTTCGTCCGCAAGGTGCGTCTGGCGGATGGCAATCTGCTCCTCGTCACGGTCAAGGTTTACCGCTCGTCCGATGGCAGCCGGTATCTGATTGAGAGTGGCGGACCGATGGACCGAATTGAAACGACGCTGGCCCGTTACCTTTATTCCCTTCTCATCGGCGTCCCGGTCCTCGTCCTGGTGGCGGTAGGAGGCGGATTGGTTTTGGTCGGGCGCGCGCTCGCTCCCGTGGTCAAAATCGCGCAAAGCGCGGAGCGGATTACCCTGCATGATTTAAAGGAGCGGCTGCCGTTGACCAACACCGGGGATGAACTGGAAGATCTCTCGCTGGCGCTCAATCGGATGATTGCCCGGTTGAGCGAGGCCTTCGAACAGAACCGCCGCTTTCTAGCGGATGCTTCCCACGAGCTCCGCACGCCCCTGGCCGCGTTGCGTGGTGAAATGGAAAGCATGGTCCAACAAACACGCGCCTGGCCGGAATTGAGCGATCGCGCCGGAAGCGCCTTGGAGGAAGTGGATCGCCTTTCCAAGATCGTCGATGCCCTTTTTGCCATTTCTCGCCTGGATGCGGGAGAGGCGCAACAGGAATGCGTCGGATTTGATCTCGCCCCCCTTGCCATCAGCACCACGGAACAAATGGCCTTGCTGGCGGAGGACAAGGGCGTCTCCGTCTCCTGCAAAGCGGAGGGAAAAGTCGCCGTCAAAGGCGACCGGGCTCGCATCAAACAGGTGGTCGTCAATCTGCTGGACAATGCGATCAAATACACGCCGGCGGGCGGCTCGATTAACCTGGAGGTGTACGCCGTTGAGGACAAGGCGGTCCTCGAGGTGGCCGATACCGGGATTGGCATACCGGCCGAGGCTGTGCCGCATATTTTTGAACGTTTTTTTCGCGTGGACAAAGCGCGCTCGCGCGACGCCGGAGGAGCCGGTCTCGGACTGGCCATTGTCAAATCGATTTGCGCCGCCCACAGGGGGCGAGTTTCCGTGGAGAGCTGCGAATGCCAGGGCAGCCGCTTTAAAGTGGAATTGCCACTGGCCTCCTCGACACCCGCCAACGTAAATGTATGAACAACGAACATCTTTCAGCAGAATCTCCCGCCCATCCGCCAACGCCGCCGAATGCCACGCCGCCGTCGGACATTTCACCAGTCTCTCCCCAGCGCCGGGGAAAACGGGGGTGGATCATCGCCGCCGCCGTTCTTGCCGTGGTGATCATTTGCTTCTGTCTGCTGCGAAAGAGCTCGGGAGAGGCGGTCGCGAAGACCGAGTCCACGCGGAGCGCGGCCGTAGCCACGGTGGGGCGCGAGGATTTGGCCAGGGAAGTCGAGATTCCAGCGGAGTTCCGGGCTTACGTTGAAGTGGAGCTCCATGCCAAAGTGACCGGTTACATGCAATCGGAGAACGTGGATTTTGGCGACCAGGTGAAGGCGGGACAATTGCTGGCCGTCTTGGAGGTTCCGGAGCTCAAGGCGGAGTTGGACGCGGCCGTTGGCGCCCAGCAGCGGGCGGAAGCTGATTACACCAACGCCAATTTGATCTACAAACGATTGGTCAGCGTCAACCAGGAGCACCCCAACCTGGTGGCGCAGCAGGACATCGATACGGCCGAAGCGAAGAACGATGTCGCCGCGGCGGCCGTGACCGCCGCCAAAGCGGAGGTGGAGAAATACCAGACCTTGTTCGGCTACACTCGCATCACCGCCCCATTCGATGGCGTCATCACGGGGCGCTACACTGACCCCGGAGCCTTGATCCAGGCCGGCACCAGTTCGGATCAGTCCAAGGCGCTGCTGCGCATTTCCGATAATTACCTCTTGAGATTGGATTTCCCGGTTTCTGTGGAATACGTCCGATATATCAAGGAAGGCAGCCAGGTGGAAGTCCGGGTGGATTCCCTGGGCGGCAAAAAATACAGCGGACGGATCACCCGTTTCACCCACGAAGTCAACGAGGACACCCGGACCATGATCACGGAAATCGAAGTGCCCAACCCCGGCCTGGAATTGACTCCGGGCATGTACGCGGCCGTATTGCTGAAAGTCCAGCAGCGCACGAACGCTCTGGCCGTGCCGATTGAGGCCGTGTCGAGCGGAGGAAAACCGACGGTTTATCTTGTCAATAGCAACGATGAGATTGAGGAGCGGCCCGTCTCGCTGGGTCTGGAAACCGCCACCCGCTATGAAATCCTCGACGGCTTAAAAGAGGGAGACAAGGTTATCATCGGCATCCGCGGCGAATTTCATCCCGGAGAAAAAGTGGATCCAAAACCCGTGCCGTCATCCTCCCTCGCCAAGTCATGACGCCCGAACCTGGACCCACTCCCCCTGGGGAAAGTCCCGCCGCCTGATCCACCATGTCTCGCTTTGCCATCAAGTATCCGTACTTCGTGATTGTCGTCTGCTTGATCACTTGCGTCGTAGGGATCACCAGCCTGTTGCGCATGCCAGTGGACCTGTTTCCACCCATCAAGATTCCCGTCGTGGTCGTCGCCACCTTTTATTCCGGGATGCCGCCCGAACAAATCGAAAACGACATTACGGGCCAATTTGAGCGCATGTTCACCCTGGCCGCTGGCATCGATCACATGGAATCGCGTTCGCTCACCGGCATCAGTTTGATCAAGGTTTATTTCCAGCCCGGCTCCAACCCGGATTCCGATGTCACCAGCGTCGCCAATTTGGCCATGGCCAGCCTGCGCTATTTGCCGACCGGAACCCTGCCGCCGATTGTCATGTCCTTTGACGCCTCCAGCCTGCCGGTTTGCCTGGTGACCTTGAAAGGCGAAGGGTTGAAGGAAGCGCAACTGCGCGACTTGGGGCAATTCACGATCCGCAATCAAATGGCGGGGGTCCCGGGCGCTTCCGTTCCACCAGCTTTCGGCGGGCGCTATCGCCAAATCATGGTGTATGTCGATCCGCTCAAGCTGGAAGCTCATGGCTTAAGCACCATGGACGTCGTGCGAACGATCAATGACGCCAATCTCATCCTGCCGGCCGGTGACGTGAAAATCGGGCCCTATGACTACAACGTCTATGCCAACAGCCAGATCAATTCGATGCAGGATATCGACTCGGTGCCGTTGAAAACCGTGGGGGAAAAATCAGTGATGGTCGCCGATGTGGGCCAGGCCTTGGACGCCTCGCAAATTCAATTTTGCAAAGTCCGCGTGAACAGCCAGCCTTCGGTCTATTTGCCCGTCATGAAGCAGGGCGGCGACGCCAATACCATCCGAGTCGTCAACGGCGTCAAACAAGTCATTTCCCACCTCTTGGAGGTGCCCAAACAACTGATCCCGGAAGTCGTTTTCGACCAGTCGGTTTTTGTGCGCTCCGCCATCGAGAACCTGATTCACGAAGGGGTCATCGGCCTGGTGCTGACCGGAATGATGATCCTGGTCTTCCTCGGCAGCCCGCGCGCCACCCTGGCGGTGTTTCTTTCCATTCCCTTGTCGGCCCTGGCCGCCTTCATCGCCCTGGCCCTGGGCGGCAGCACTGTCAATACCATGATCCTCGGTGGACTGGCCCTGGCCTTTTCGCGGCTGATCGACAACTCGGTGGTGGTGCTGGAGAATATTTTCCGCCACCTGGAACTGGGGCAAAAGCCGTGGGCCGCCGCGGAGCGCGGCGGCCAGGAAGTGGCCCTGCCGGTGCTGGCCGCGACCCTCACCTTGGTGGTGGTCATGTTTCCAGTGACGCTTCTCTACGGCGTGAGCAAGTACATTTTCAGCGCCCTGGGTTTGTCCTTGGTCCTCTCCCTTTTTGCCTCCTACCTGGTGGCCATGACCGTGGTGCCGCTCTTTTGCGCGAACTGGATTAAGAAGCCCAGCGCGGACCACGAACTGGGCGAGTCCCATGCCACCCCCCTCGCGGCCGAACGCTGGGATGCGCGCTTCAATCTCTGGTTCAATCGCCAATTCCGCCGCCTGCTCGATGGCTACGAATGGCTCCTGGCCGCGGCCTTGCGCCGGCCCTGGCTGACCGTGTTGAGCATCGTCGGACTCTTCCTTGCCAGCCTCCTGCTCTATCCGCTGGTCGGCAAGTCCTACTTTCCGCGCACCGATCCAAGCCAGTTTGTCATCAATGTCAAAGCTCCGCCGGGCACCCGGCTCGAACTGACGGAGCAATGGATCGCTCGCGTCGAAAACATCGTCCGCCAGGTGGTGCCCAAACGCGATCTCAAGATCATTGTCTCCAACATCGGCATCACGCCGGGCTTTTCGTCCATCCTCTCGCCCAATTCCTGTCCCAGCACGGCCTTTGTCCAGGTCGGCTTGGAAGAGGGCCACCAACTGAGCAGCTTTGCCTATATGGATCTGGTGCGCGCGCGCTTGCGGAGCGATCTGCCGCAGATCAGCGCCTATTTTCAGACGGGCGGGCTGGTCGATGCCATCCTCAATCTCGGTCTGCCCGCGCCTTTGGACATTCAGGTCAGCAGCATGGACATGGACGCCGCCTACGCTGTCGCCAGTCAAATGGCGGAGAAGGTGCGGGCCCTGCCTGGAGTTAGCGACCTGCTGATTCCGCAAGACGTGGACTATCCGGCATTGCAAATCGACATCGACCGCGAGCGGGCCGCCGAACTGGGCCTGACCACGCAAGAAGTGGTGGACAGCCTTATTACCGCCTTGACCTCAAACGGGATGATTGCGCCCAGCTATTGGATCGATCCCCTCACCGGCAACAACTACTTGTTGACCGTGCAGTATCCGGAGAATCGCGTCAAAAACCTGGCCGATCTCGGGTCGATGCCACTGAGATCGCCCCATCTGAAACAGCCGACGCGCCTGGATTCGGTGGTCCGCGTCTCGCGCATCAACGCTCCGACGGAAGTGGACCATTATCAAATCCGTCGGACCATCGACGTGTACGTCTCGCCCAAGAGTGAAGACTTGAGCCGTCTTTACGCCTCGATCCAGAACATCATCAACCAGACCACCATGCCGGCCAATATGACCGTGAACGTGCGCGGGTCGGTCCAGGCCATGCGCGAATCGTTCAAGAGCTTCGCCTTTGGGTTGATTCTTTCGGTCATTCTGGTCTACCTGATTTTGGTCGCCCAATTCCGCTCGTTCGTGGACCCTTTCCTCATCCTGCTGGCCGTGCCGCCGGGATTAACCGGGGTCTTGCTTATTCTCTATTTGACAAATACGCCGATCAGCGTCATGTCGCTCATGGGGATGCTCTTGATGGTGGGCATCTCGGTTTCGGACAGCATTCTGATCGTCGAGTTCACCAACCGCCTGCGGGCGGAAGGTAAGTCGCTGCGAGAAGCCGTGACGCTTGGTCCGCGGGTGCGGCTGCGTCCCGTCTTGATGACGACGCTGGCCACCTTGATTGGCCTGATTCCGATGGCGCTAAAACTGGGCACAGGCAGTGAAGCCTATGCCCCGTTGGCGCGGGCCGTCATCGGCGGTCTGGCCGTCTCGGCCGTGCAGGCCATCTTCTTGGTGCCCGCCTGCTATCTGCTGATTCACGGCCGCCATCAGCCGTCCACTGACCTGTTTTCACCCCCCCGGCCCGCCACTGCATGATTTATGTCGCGCTTTGCCATTAAGTATCCCTATTTCATCATCGTGATCTGCCTCATCACTTGCGTGGTGGGCGTGACCAGTCTGTTTCGGATGCCGGTGGATTTGTTTCCCGCGATCAAGATTCCCGTCGTGGTCGTCGCGACCTTTTATTCCGGGATGCCGCCCGAACAGATTGAGAACGACATTACTGGGCAATTTGAGCGCATGTTCACCCTGGCTGCGGGGATCGATCACATGGAATCCCGCTCGCTAACGGGCGTCAGCCTGATCAAAGTCTATTTTCAACCCGGCTCCAATCCGGACTCGGATGTCACCAGCATCGCCAATCTCTCCATGGCCAGCTTGCGCTATTTGCCCCCGGGCACCCTTCCGCCCATCGTCATGAAATTTGACGCCTCCAGCTTGCCGGTGTGCCTGGTCACCTTAAAAGGCGAAGGGTTGAGCGAGGCCCAACTGCGAGACCAGGGGCAATTTAATATTCGCAATCAAATGGCGGGCGTGCCCGGCGCCTCCATCCCGCCGGTTTTCGGCGGCCGTTACCGGCAGATCATGGTCTATGTCGATCCGCTCAAACTGGAAGCGCACGGGTTGAGCGTCATGGACGTCGTCCGCACGGTCAACGATGCCAATCTCATTCTGCCCGCCGGCGACGTGAAAATCGGGCCGTATGATTACAACGTCTATGCCAACAGCCAGATCAACGAGATGAGAGACCTCGACAGCGTGCCGTTGAAAACGGTGGGAACTTCCTCGGTTCTGGTGGGGGACGTGGGCCAGGCTTTGGACGCCTCGCAAATCCAAATCAACAAAGTCCGCGTCAACGGCCAGTCCTCCTGTTATTTGGCGGTGATGAAGCAAGGGGGCGAGGCCAACACCATCACGGTGGTCAACGGCGTCAAACGCGTCGTGGCCCATCTGCTGGACGTGCCCAAACAATTGCTCCCGCAGGTGGTTTTTGACCAGTCGGTCTTCGTCCGCAACGCCATTGACAACCTGATTCACGAAGGCTCCATCGGACTGATCCTGACCAGCGTCATGATCCTGGTCTTTCTCGGCAGCGTGCGCGCCACCGTCGCGGTCTTCCTCTCCATCCCGCTCTCCGCCCTGGCCACCTTCATCGCCCTGGCCGCGAGCGACAATACCGTCAATACGATGATCCTGGGCGGGCTGGCTCTGGCCTTTTCCCGGCTGATTGACAACTCGGTGGTCGTGCTGGAAAACATCTTCCGCCACCTGGAAATGGGTGAATCGCCGGAGATCGCGGCCGAGCGTGGCGGCTCGGAGGTGGCCCTGCCCGTCCTGGCGGCGACACTCACCACCGCCGTCGTTTTCTTCCCCGTAACGTTTCTCTTCGGCGTCAGCCGCTATCTGTTCTCCGCCCTCGCCCTTTCCGTGGTGCTTTCCTTGTTCGCCTCTTATCTGGTGGCGATGACGGTGGTGCCGCTCTTCTGCGCCAATCTGATCAAAGCCCATCAAGCGCATCTTGACCCGAGAGCGGGCCGCCCGAACGGCTGGGGAAAACGGTTTAATGTCTGGTTCAGCCATAAATTTCAGAATATGCTGGGCCGTTACGAGGGGCTGCTCAACGTCGCCTTGCTCCGTCCGCTGATGACCGTGCTCGGCATCACGGGCATTTTTCTCTTGAGCACGGCGCTTTATCCCTGGATCGGCAAGGCTTATTTTACGCGCACCGATCCGAGCCAGTTTGTCATCAACCTCAAAACGCCTTCCGGGACCCGGCTGGAGCTGACGGACCAACTCGTCGGCCAGGCCGAGCAGATCGTCCGCGATGTAGTTCCGAAAAAAGACCTGAAGATTATTGTCTCCAACCTGGGCGTCACGCCCGGATTCTCCTCGATTCTCAACCCCAATTCCTGCCCGAGCACCGCCTTTATTCAAGTGGGCTTGAATGAGGGCCACCGCCTCGGCAGCTTTGCCTACATGGACCTGGTGCGCCGCCGGCTTCACCACGACTTTCCCCAGGTCAGCGCCTATTTCCAGACGGGCGGATTGGTCGATGCCATCCTGAATCAAGGCATGCCCGCGCCGCTGGACATCCAGGTCAGCAGCATGGACATGGAAGGGGCCTACGCCGTCGCCAGCCGAATCGCCCAACAAATCCGCGCTCTGCCCGGCATCAGTGACGTATTGATCCCGCAGGACGTGGATTATCCGGCGCTGCAAATCAAGATTGATCGCGAGCGCGCCAGTGAACTGGGCCTGACGGCCAAAGAAATCGTGGACAGCCTCATCACCGCGCTCACTTCCAATGGCATGATCGCGCCGAGCTATTGGATCGATCCCAAGACGGGCAACAATTATTTGTTGACTGTGCAATACCCGGAGAACTACGTCCGAAATCTGGCCGATCTCGGCTCCATGCCTTTGCGTTCCCCTCATCTCAAACATCCGACGCGCCTGGACTCGGTCGTCCACATTTCGCACGTCTCCGCCCCGACCGAAGTGGATCATTATCAAATTCGCCGGACGATTGACGTTTACGTGGCGCCAAAGAGCGAGGACCTGAGCCGGGTCTATGCCGAGGTGCGGAAGATCATCGAAAATACCAAGTTGCCGCAAAACATGACCGTGACAGTCCGCGGCTCCGTGCAAGCTATGCGCGAATCCTTCCGGAGTTTTGCGATTGGGCTGATTCTCTCCGTCATTCTCGTCTATCTGATCCTGGTGGCACAGTTCAAGTCCTTCGTGGACCCGTTCCTGATTCTGCTGGCCGTGCCGACGGGGTTGACTGGCGTATTGTTGATTCTTTCAGCCACCGGGACGACGCTTAATGTCATGTCGCTGATGGGACTGATCATGATGGTAGGCATTGTTGTTTCCAACAGCATCTTGATTGTCGAGTTTACCAACCGCCTGCGCGCGGAAGGCAAGACCGTGCGCGAAGCGGTCGCTCTGGCTTGCAAGGTCAGGTTGCGTCCGGTCTTGATGACGTCGCTGGCCACGTTGATTGGCCTCATTCCCATGGCCCTGAAACTGGGCACGGGCGGTGAGGCGTACGCGCCCCTCGCCCAGGCCATTATCGGCGGCTTGGCGGTCTCTGTGGTATTGACTGTGTTCATTGTGCCCGCCGCGTACCTGCTCATTTATGGCAAACACGATGCTGCCGCTTATTCTGCCGATCCCATAGAAAAATCCGCATCATGAAAATCATCGCTTTCATTACAACTTTGCTCTGCGCCGTCGCGGCAGTGCGCGCCGCCGACACGCCGCGCCCGTTGACCCTGCAACAAGCGCAGCAAATTGCCTTGACGCAACATCCTCGCATTTCGGTGGTGAATCTGACCCGGCTCGCGGCCCGGCAAGCCACCAAGGAAATCCAGGCCGGTTTTTTCCCCAATATCTACGGCAGCGCGACCGCGGCCGGCAACATGGACCGAGACAACACCCGCATCGCCGCGGGCGGGCTGAATAATCCGAGAGTTTATGACCGGGAAGCGGATGGCGTCACCATCAGCCAATTGATTACCGACTTTGGGCGCACGTCGGAATTGAGCCGGAGCGCGAAACTGCGCGCCCGTTCCGAAGAAATGAATCTGGAGGCGACCCGCGAGCAGATTCTCTTGGAAGTCAATAACGCCTACTTTTCCAGCCTGGCCGCGCAGTCGGTCGTGACGGTGGCCGAAGAAACGGTCAAATCGCGCCAATTCGTCCAACAACAAACCCAGTTGATGGCGACGAACAAATTGAAATCGGAACTCGACCTGAGTTTCGCGAACGTGGATCTTGACCAGGCCGCGATCCTCTTGACCAAGGCAAAAAGCGACCTGCAGGCCAGCTTTGCCGTGTTGTCCGATTTGCTGGCGGAACGCGCGCCCCGGACCTATGTGCTGGCGGACGTCGCCTTGCCGGTCAACATCACCAATGATGTCTCCGCCCTGATTCAGGAGGCGCTGGCCCAACGACCCGATTTGGCCCGTATGCGCTATGAGCGCGATGCCGCCAAGGAATTCGCCCGGGCCCAGGGCAAATTACTCTATCCATCGATTAGTGCGCTCGGCACGGCCGGCGTCATTCCCACCGGCCAGTCGCAATTAGGGCCTGATTGGGTGGCTGCGGGGGTCAACGTCAACGTGCCCATCTATACCGGTGGCCTCTATACCGCCCGCCGGCGGGAAGCGGAATACCAGGCCAAAGCCGCCGATGAAAACCTGCGCGACCAGGAAGACAACATCATTCGCGATGTGCAGATCACGCAATTGAATCTCCAGTATGCCTACGACCGTTTGGCCCTGACAGAACAGCTCTTGCAAAACGCCAACGAAGCTTTGCAACTGGCCCAGGCCCGCTTTAAAAACGGCCTCAGCTCGATCATTGAATTGAGTCAAGCCGAATTAAACCAGACTTCCGCCCAAATTGCCGAAACCACCGCCCGCTACGACTACGCTATCCAGCATTCCGCCCTGGAATTCCAGCTCGGACGGCTGCGTTAGCCAGGGAAAGGGCTCCCGCGTTTTCCCAAAAACGGTCACTTGTTTCAGCCCTGATTGAGGCTATCTTTCCTTCGGCCATGTCATATTGGAAAACTTTCAAGCCGAAAAACCGCCGGCGTGTCCTGCTGGTTTTTCCGCGCTACGCCAAATCTTTTGGCACCTTCGACCACGCCTTTGCCCTGGCCGGCGTTCGCGCCTTCATGCCGCCGCAGGGGCTCCTGCTCATCGCCGCCCTGCAACCGCCCGGATGGGAAGTCAAATTTATCGACGAAAATGTCCGGCCGGTCCGGCCTGAGGAATGGCAATGGGCCGACGTCGTGTTCCTCTCCGGCATGCATGTGCAACGGGCCCAAATCAACGACTTGAATTTACGCGCCCATCGCGCTGGAAAACTGACCGTGCTGGGCGGACCTTCGGTCTCCGCCGCCCCGGAATTTTACCCGGCGGTGGACGTGCTCCATTGCGGTGAAGCCGGAGATTCCACCTGGAAGCTTTTCGAGCACCTCGACCAGACGGTGGAGCGCGGGCCAAAACAACTGGTCTTTCAGACCGGCGAACGCTTGCCGCTGAACGAATTTCCCTCGCCTGCCTATCAACTCCTCAAGGCTCGACATTATCTGCTGGGCAGCATCCAGTTCTCCAGCGGCTGTCCGTTCACGTGCGAGTTCTGCGACATACCCGGGCTCTATGGCCGCAAACCCCGGATAAAAGCAACCGAACAAGTAATTGGAGAATTGGACCAATTGGCCGACGCCGGGCTGCCAGCCGTCTATTTCGTGGACGACAACTTTATTGCCAACCCCAACGCCGCTTTGCAACTGCTCCCCCACTTGGTCGAATGGCAAGAACGACGCGGGCATCCTCTGCGCCTGTCGTGTGAAGCCACTCTCAACATTTCGCTTTACCCGCAAATTCTCGAACTGATGCGCCAGGCCGGTTTCGTGACCATCTTTTGCGGCACCGAAACGCCCGAGCCGGCCGCCTTGCGCGCGATGAAAAAAACGCAGAACCTGCGCCGGCCCATCCTGGAAAGCGTCCAAACATTGAATCGTTACGGCCTGGAAGTCGCCTCCGGGATCATTCTCGGATTAGATACGGATACCCCGGAAACGGCGGGCGCCATTATTGACTTCGCGCAGGAATCGCAGATACCTCTCATGACCGTGAATCTTCTCTACGCGTTGCCGAAGACTCCGCTTTACGAGCGGCTCAAACGGGATGGCAGGCTCGTCGGCGACCTGAACGGCGAATCCAACATCGTTTATCTCGAGCCCAAAGAGAAGGTGCTGGAACGCTGGCGGCATGTGATAAAGGACCTCTATGAACCCGCCAATGTCTATGCGCGTTTCCTGACTCAAACCCGCCAAACCTACACGAACCGGCCCGCGCCCAAGAACGCCTTCCAGCAATTGACCTGGCGGAACCTGCGGCGGGCGGCAAGAATTTCCACCCGCATCATCTGGCACGTCGGTTTGCGCAGCGACTATCGCCGCCATTTTTGGAAGATGTTCTGGACTTTAATTCGCCGCGGCGAGGTTGAGGCCATCTTCCACATCTCCATCGTGGCCCATCACCTGATCTCCTATACCCGCCAGGCGCTCCAGGGCAAAGGCCAGGCTTCCAATTATTCCCTCCAGACCGTCGAAGAGTGAGGCGGCAAACGCCGCGGCCGATGACTGCGTGGTTAGAAAGCCTTGCTTCCACCATTTTTGATACCTCCATTTTGATTGTAATCCCCAACCATTTTGCCTGCAAAGTCTCATCCGCAAGGAGGCATCGAAGGCGGTCTGCGGCGTGCCTGCAGGAATTGCCGATAGCGGTCTCGCAGCGCATCGAGAAGCTCGTCGCGACTGGTTTTTGGATGGCGGGCCAGGGCCTCGCCTGGCAACCGCTCGAATGTGGCCGCACGATGAGCCTTTTCTTGCGCGGGACAAGTCAGTTTCTCGTATAAGGCCTCCAAGAGCTTTCCAGTTCAGGACTCATCGAAGATGCTCGTCAGAACCTTTTCCCGCTGCTCCGGCGCCATCTTTCCGTGCCAGAGGGCGCGTCGGTCCGCAATGTCCTGCAGAGTCATCGCCACCAGTTCGGCGGCAGCCCCATCCGGAAAATCTGCGTTCTGCGTCACCAACGCGACCCACCGGCCCGTCCTCTCCAACTCCTCCAAGATGCGCGCATGCTCACTGAAGTCCTCCGTGGTTGGCTTTTCCACCAAACGGCGCTCCTCCCAGAGGCTGAGTCGCCGGCAAACATCACACCAGTCTTCGACTTGCGCCATGAAAGATCGCAAGAAGCGCTGCGAGAGGCCACCGGCCACGTCAAGCGGCTCGGCCTGCGAGGGGGCTAAAACGTTTGTTGCCATTGTTTCATTATGCCTGGACTGGCTGCCTTAGGCAAGCGGCGGAAACCCGCCACCTGGGCAGCCGGGGGACGAGTCCATCGAATAGGTCAGCGCCAAACCTTCAAAGCTTGCGCAGCAGCCACAAAATCAAGCTCAAGACCACGCTGGCCAGCAAACACGTGGCCAGCGGAAAATAGAAATTCACGTTGCCTTTTGCATAGTGGAAATCTCCCGGCAGCCGCCCCAGCCAGCCGCGACCGAAGCCCGACCAAAGCAAAACGCCGAGCACCGCCAGCGCCAATCCGAAGACCACCAGCACCTTGCCCAGCTCGTTCATGATGAACCCAGCGGAATTTTCTCGAAACTCTCTTCAATGAACGTCGTGTTCTGAATGCGAGAAAGCTTGGCATAAAGGCCGTTCTGTTCGAGCAATTCCAAATGCGTGCCGCGTTCGACAATTTCCCCATGCCGCAACACCAGGATTTGGTCGGCTTGGCGAATCGTGCTCAGCCGGTGCGCGATGACGAAGCTGGTGCGGTTGGCCAGGAGCCGGTCCAGCGCCTCCTGGATCAGTCTCTCGGTGGCGGTATCGACGCTGGCCGTGGCCTCGTCCAATATGAGAATGGGCGCGTTCTTCAGCAAAGCCCGCGCGATGCTCACCCGCTGCTTCTCCCCGACGCTTAATTTGACGCCCCGCTCCCCCACCCGCGAGTCGTAACCGTCCGGCAAGTGGCTGATGAAATCATGGCAATTGGCGGCCCGCGAGGCGGCCAGGAGCTGCTCCTCAGTGGCGTCCAGTTTGCCGTACAATATATTTTCCCGCACGGTGCCATTAAAGAGAAAGGCCTCCTGGCTGACGACGCTGATGTGCCGGCGCAACGAGGGCAAAGAAAGGCGCGCCCCCTCCTGCCCGTCAATCAGAATGCGTCCGGCGGTGACTTCGTAGAAAGCAGGCAGCAAATTCACCAGGGTGGACTTGCCGGAGCCGGTCGGTCCCACCAGGGCGATCATCTGCCCGGGCCGGGCTTCGAGGGAAATGTGCCGCAGAGCGGTTCGCCCGTTGCCATAGCTGAACGAGACGTCTTCATAGCGCACCTCTCCGCGAACCGGCACTCTCAGCGCGCCCTCCCGCCGTTCGCCCGGACCGGAACCTTCCTCCGTCGCGTCCAAAATATCAAAGACCCGCTCCCCGGAAGCCCGCGCCGCCTGCAACATCTGGTTCAAGCCATGCAATCGCGCCACCGGCTCGTAAAACATCCCCAGGTAAAGTATAAAGGCAATCAACTCGCCAAGGGTCAATTTCCCGTCCAGGACCAGCCAGCCGCCCCGCCACAAGACCAGCGCCGTGCCCAGCGACGCCGCAAAAGCCATCACCGGCGAATAAAGCGCCCATACTTTCATGACCCCCAGCGTGCCCTGCCGTAGCGCATCCGCGCGCTCGGCGAACCGCTGGTCCTCATGCTCCTGCCGGCCAAAGGCCTTGATCTGGCGTATGCCTTGCAGACTATCCAACAGAAAAGCGCTCATCGCGCTGGAGGCCAGCCGTTGCGCGCGGTAGCGCCGATGCGCGGTCGTGGTGTACCACAACGCGCCGGCGGTCAGAATCGGAATCGGCATCAGGGCCACAACGGCCAGGGCCGCATTTTTGTAAAAGAGCACACACAAAACTCCCACCACGCTGAGCGAAGCGATGGTCCCCTGCTCCGTGCCGTCAATCAGCACGCGCTCGACCGAATTCACATCCTCCAGCACGCGCGTCATCAAATCGCCGGAGGCTCGCTGGTCGAAATAACCGACGGGCAGCCGCTGCAGCCGGGCGTACAGATCGCGCCGCATGTCGAAAATGACATTTTGCTCAAAGATATTGTTGATGAGAAGGCGCAGCCCGTTCAAAAGGTCGCGCAAGAAAAACGCGCCCACCAGCCCCGCCGGCAGCCAATAGCTCGTCCGCCGGCCACGCGCCACGTTATCGATGATCGCCTGGGTCAATTGCGGAAAGGCAAATGAACACCCCAGCGAACAGAGCGCGCACAGGATCATCGCCGCAGCCATCCCGCGATAAGGTCGCAAATAGACGCCAACCCGCCGGACCACTTCCCACGTGGACCTTGATTTCGCCCGAAATGTGGGATCGTCGGCGGCGTTGAATTGGCGGTGTCCGTGCATGACGGGGCGGCGGGCGCACAGGCTCACCACCCCCTCTCAGTATCGCCCACGCAAAGGTTCACGCAAGCGGATTGAAAAATCTGTTTTTATACTCCACAATAAAATGAGGTTAAGGAAATTGGATGAATTTAAAGGTAAAATTGGCCGCCTATGCCGTGCTGGTGATATTGGCCGCCTGGTTCGGCTGGGGTTTTTACTCCTCTTACTCCGACGTCACGGCGGCAGCGGCGCCCGCGCAAGACGAGACCGCGGTGGCCGCAACCGATGCCGCCCCGCCGGCCCCCGCTCCAGACACAAATACTCCGCCTGACACCAATGCTTCCCCGGCCACCAATGTCGCCGCCACCAACCTCGTCACCAACATGGTCGATGACGCGACCAATTCCGCCGGGGGGACCTCTAACACCGTAGCCATCACTGCGCCGTCGAACCATATCGCGGCGGCCACAAATTCCCACGTGAAGAAGAAAAGGGCGCAGCGTCCCGTCACCCCGAAGTTGGTGGAACAGGACCGCGGAACCATGATCCGGTATCTGGCCGCGCTGATCGCATCGCTCGTCGGCATTGGCGTGCTGATCGCGATTGACACGACCCACCTTCTGGGCAGCCAGGCGACAAATTATCTCTTCCAAGACGTGGCCGACGTCGCGCGCGATCCGGCTTACGAACGGGCGGAGGCCGAATGGGCCAACGGGCGCTTCTTGGAGGCCATCGAATTGATGCGCGGATTTCTTAAGGAGAATCCCCGCGAACTTCACGCCGCTTTGCGCATCGCGGAGATTTATGAAAAGGATTTGAAAAACTACCTGGCTGCCGCCCTGGAGTACGAAGAAGTCCTCAAGCACAAGCTGCCCCCGGAACGGTGGGCTTGGGCAGCCATTCATCTTCACAATCTCTATTCCAAGCTCGGACAACAACCCAAAGCGACGGCGCTGTTGCACCGCATCGTTGAGGAATGCCCTCGCACCACGGCGGCGAAAAAGGCGCGAACCCGCCTGGGCATGGAAGAGTTGGTCGAGGACACGCCCGAGGTGAAAGAAGAGGAGCCAATCGACGGCGAAGAAGGCCCCTTTCAAGTCGATGCTCCGGGCGTGGAGCCACCACGCCCTCCGCCACCGCCGGCTAAACCGCCGGAGCCGCCCAAATCAAACCTGCCTTCCGGCTTCTCTCCCAAACAATAGAATCGGCGGTTGGGTCAGGAGGCGGCGGCGGCCACATTTTTTTGCGGCAGCGTGAAAAAGAAGCAGGCGCCCTTTTGCAACTGGGTTTGGACCCAGACCTCCCCGCCGTGCGCCTGAATAATATGTTTGACAATTGCCAGCCCCAAGCCCGTCCCTCCGCTCTCCCGCGACCGCGCCCGGTCCACCCGAAAGAAGCGCTCGAACACCCGCTCGGTGGCATCCGGCGGAATGCCGGGGCCGTCGTCGGCCACCGAGACCTGCGTCTTCTGCCCCGCCACTTCCAGCGCTGACACTTTCACGCAACCCTCGGCCTTGCCGTATTTGATGGCGTTATCAACCAGGTTAAAGAGCACTTGTTGCAGGCGGTTGGCGTCGGCCCAGACGAAAGTTTGCGCGGCAATATTGTTTTCCAGGGCTGTTTTGCGGGCCGCGGCGGGCGTCCCTAAATCGTCAAAAACGCGCTGCGCGACCTCGCGCAGATCGGTTTTTTCCAAATTCAACGCGATTTTCCCGGACTCGAGCCGGGAAATGACGAGCAAATCCTCAATCAAAAACAGGAGGCGATCCGCATGTTTGTCGATCTTCTGCAGGAAACGGCTCGCTTGCTGTGGATCATTCAGCGCGCCGTCCAACAAAGTTTCCGCAAATCCTTTGATCAGCGAAAGCGGTGTGCGCAATTCGTGGCTGACGTTCCCGACAAATTCCGTGCGAATATTCTCCAATTCCTTCAGCCGCGTCACGTCATGGAAGACAAATAATTGCCCCTGCTCGGCCCCCTTGTGGTCCGTCACCACCGCGGCGTTGACTTGCCAGCAGCGGCGGCGCAGGCGATAAATCTCCAATTCAGCGCCCATGACATTCCTCTCCCGCTGCAACCGCTGGGCCAGCGCGGCCAGCTCATGCCAGCGGAAGGCCTCCATAATGGTTTGTCCGTTAATCTCGGTGGTCACGTCAAAGAATTTCCGCAGCGATTCATTAATCATCCGCACCCGCCCCTGTTGATCGAGCAACAGAATACCCTCGATCATGCTGTTAAAGAGGGTTTGTTGCCGGGCTTCGAATTGGGCCATGAACCGCGCGTAGATTTCCTCCCGATGCCGGTCGAGCGCGGCGGCATGCTCACGCTCGGCACGGATTCGCGCCTGCCCCGTGCGCCAGACCTGCCACCAACCCAGCACGGCCAGCACGGCCAGCGCCGCCAATCCCACTGGAAGATAACGCCACGACATCACTTTGGCGGCTCACTCTTCCCGGAAGCGGTAGCCCACGCCCCGCACCGTATCCAAGTACTTGGCCGCATGGCCGAGCTTGGCCCGCAGCCGCCGCATGTGGGTATCGACCGTCCGCGTATCTACCATGCTGTTGTAACCCCACACGTCCTTCAAAAGTTGGTCGCGCGACTGGACGCGGCCCCGCCGTTCGGCCAGGAGTGTCACCAAGTTGAATTCCGTCAAAGTCAGCTCCAGCGGCTGGCCATCCAGAGTCACGCGATGCCGCGAACGGTCGATGAACAGGCTCCCGAACTGAATCTCGGCGCCGCTCTCCTCCTGCGACGGCTTGCGGCGCAACAGGTTTTTCACCCGCAAAATCAATTCGCGCACGTTGAACGGTTTCGTGACGTAATCGTCGGCCCCCAGTTCAAAACCCACGACGCGGTCAATCTCCGAAGCGCGCGCCGTCAGCATGAGAATGGGAATGTTGTGGGTGGCGGAATCCTGGCGCAGGCTCTTGCACACCTCGAGGCCGTCCATTTCCGGCAACATGACATCGAGGATAATCAGATCCGGCGCCTTTTCCCGCGCCTGGCGCAGAGCTTCCTTGCCGTCGCCGGCAAACAGGACGGTGAAGCCGGCTGCCGTGAAATTGACCTCCACCAATTCCAGCAAATCCGGTTCATCATCCACCACAAGAATTTTCGGTTTCATAACTTTGGGGCGATTAAAAGCGTCAGGCAAGGTAGGGCGCGCCGCTCCGTGCGCGCCGCCTCGGCGGGCAGGGCCGCCCCGCCTTAAAATTGACCGACAGTTTTATCGCACCCCATAACTTTCGGACCGCTCCCATTCCACCCGATTTGCGCGTACAAAGAAATCAAAATCTCGCTCGCGAAAAATCCTCACCTGACGCGACAAATTTCATGGCCTGGGGAGCGCGACCGTCCCGGTCAATGCCACTAGTTTTTGTGGGCGCAATTCGGGGTTACTTTCAATTGTTGACGCGCTTTTTTTCGGGAACCAATTAAAGGCGGATAGGGCTGGCGCAGGTGCCG